>NZ_BAABDL010000046.1:0-9906 GCF_039539605.1 Amphibacillus indicireducens
GTCGTTTTTTTGCCATTAAACTTTTGGGATCTCGATTTTTCAGTTCTTTTCATAGAACTTTTGACGTTACCTTTTAAAAATACTATGACCTTATAATATACATTTCGTAGCAAATGCTCCTAGGTCAAAGTTCAATATGATAGATACTAATTTTTTCATATTGATAATTTAAATGTATATTAATTTCTTTCTTTTGTCAATTAAAATAAAATATTAGAAAATATTTGCTTGACGTGATTGAAGCGGTCACTTCAGGTGTCGACCCTGAACTTAAGTGGCGAGATGGTTATGCGGTTGGGGCTGTTGTTGCTTCAAGTGGTTATCCGCAAGCCTGTCGGAACGGCTTGTTTGTGCCAGAACTTCGTGAGATCGAGGATGGCTACTTGATTCATGCGGGAACAACACTCAATGGTCATTCGCAACTCGTTTCAAATGGTGGGCGTGTCTTATTAGTTGGCTCTGTGCAAAAGAGCTTAATGGAAGCAAACGAAAAAGTTTATCAATACTTGAAAACAATCGAAAAAACTGAGAATTTCTTTTATCGTACGGATATTGGGGTTGTGTAAAATAGTCACTTATAAAGGCTGCATCTCTAGTTGTTAAAGTTAATTTAACGATTAGGGGTGCAGTTTTTATTAGTTGAAAATGCTTTTTGCTAAAATAACAGCTTAACTAATTAGCAGAATATGTTAGACTAAAACTAAGTAAAGAGGAGGAATGATCAATGACAGAGGAAACGATTTTGGAGTTAAGCGATTTGTCAATTCGATTCGGTAACCAACAAGTGCTTAATCAGGTGAATTTAAAAGTTAAACGCGGTGAAATTATTGGTTATATCGGTCCGAATGGGGCTGGAAAAAGTACGACCGTCAAAATTATTCTCGGATTACTTGCAAATTATCATGGTCATGTTTTTGTTTTTGGCGACAACATTCATGATGAGCCTGTTAATTATAAGCGGAAAATTGGTTATGTTCCTGAGAATGGTGAGATTTATGATGATTTGACGGCATCAGAATATATCCAATTTATCGGCCAAATGTACGGGATGGATCAAGCTGAAATTGAACTCAAACTTGATGCTTTACTGGCAAAATTTGAACTGACAAAAGTGAAGCAGACGAAGATTTCAAATTTTTCAAAAGGGATGAAGCAAAAGCTCTTAATGATTGCGAGTTTGATACATAATCCAGATCTGCTCTTTTTTGATGAGCCACTATCCGGACTTGATGCAAATAGTGTGATGATTATTAAAGAAATGATGGACCAATTAGCTCGTGCAGGTAAAACGATTTTTTATTCATCGCACATTATGGACGTTGTCGAAAAAATCAGTGATCGGATTGTGATTTTAAATCAAGGTGAGATCATCGCTGATGGGGCGTTTACCGACTTACAAGCGCAAAACAAAGAAGGGACGCTTGAACAGATTTTCAATCAATTGACGGGTTTTGATCAACATGAACAGACGGCTACAGAGATCGTTGAAATTATTCAAGGAGCTGACTAAGATGCACCAGTCATTTACGTTAAAAATTCTCGATCGTTTTAGTTGGCTGTTTCGTTTATGTGGTGTTGAATACCGGACGGTGCGATTAATTGTTGGCTTTAAATTAACGATGGATAAACGTCGTGTACCTACGATTATTGGTAATCAAGCACGAAAGAAAGATCCCATTATCACACCTTTTTTGACGTCACTGTTGTTATATGCATTTTTAGGTCTTTTATTAATCCCGTTTTTATTGTTTAGTGACGATTTTTATGTCACACTTGCGATTGTCTTTTCTTTAATTATGTTTATTTTAACGACGTCAATGATCGCAGATTTTTCATCTGTTTTACTGGATGTGCGAGATAAAGTCATTTTAGATACGAAACCGATTGATGATCGCACGATTGCTTTTGCAAAATTTGTTCATATCGTCATTTATATGACTCAACTAGCTGGTGCGTTATTGTTAATCCCGTTTATTGTGAGTAGTTTAATGCATGGCGTGCTATTCTCACTCGTGTTATTTGTTAGTCTTGTCTTAGTTTGTTTGCTATGTATCGTTGTCACAGCACTTTTTTATATGCTTATTTTAAAGTTCTTTGACGGAGAAAAATTGCGTAACTTAATTAATTATGTGCAAATTTTCTTGTCGATCGGTTTAGTTTTTGTCTATCAATTGGTTGGGCGCTCATTTGGTTTGGTTGGATTAACATTTGACTATACGGTCGAGTGGTGGCATTTACTCTTACCCCCATTTTGGTTTAGTGCCGCCTTTGAAGTACTCTTAAATGATGGACAAGGTGGACTATTAATATTAGCTGCGAGTCTTGCCTTAATTGTACCGATCATTTCACTATGGATTTACTTTAAATCGATGCCTGCTTTTGAACAAAACTTAGCTAAATTGATGAATGCATCGACAGCTAAAAAAGTGAAAAAACAGACGTTGAAAAGAAAAATTTCCGGCTGGATTAGCCGAGATCAAGAAGAGAAAGCAGCGATTGATTTTGCTAGAGTGATGCTAAGTCAGGAACGTGAATTTAAACTAAAAGTCTATCCAACCCTCGGTATTTCAATTGCCCTACCATTGTTTATGATTGGGATGATGTTGATGGACGGGTTTGGTGTTGATTCTGAGATAGACTATTTATATGGCTATTTTTCATTGCTATCAATTCCCACATCTGTATACATGCTTAAATATTCAGCAAAAGCGAACGGGGCATATTTATATCAAGTTCTCCCAGTTCGTGATCAATCTGTCTTTTATCGGGCGACTCTGAAAGCATTTATCATTCAATTATTTATACCGGTAGTCGTGATACTCATGCTGATTTACTTGTACTTTATTGGGCCAATTGCCATGCTTCACTTTTTGATTATCTTTTTGATCGGCTGTATCTTAACACCGATTTGTTATCGCATGATTAATAATGGCCGTTATCCATTTAATGAATCTTTCTCATTTGTCGAATCAGCCAACACAACGATTGTGTTTGTGATGATGTTTGTGATTGGTGGATTAGCGGTGCTCCATTATTTCATCAGCAAACAGCCTTATTTGCTGTATGTCTATTTACCAGTACTGCTTGTTGTGAATCATTTCTCTTGGAAAGTGATTTTTCCTAGAAGATAAGTTGAGTTTTGATAGGTAGTGAGGTTAATAGTTGGTAAAAAGACCCCGTATGAATAGTACATACGGGGTTTGAGTGTTCGAGAAGCAAGATAATCTTTTTTATTCAACCGTCACTGATTTAGCTAAGTTCCTTGGTTTGTCGACGTCATTTCCTTTGGCAAGGGATGTGTAATAAGCGATCAGTTGTGGTGCGATGACGCTTAATATGGGCATGAAGAGATCTGATTTCTTCGCGATATAAATGGTTTTGTCGCAAACTTGTTCAATGTCTTCGTTGTCAGTAGTAGTGATGCCAATGACATAGGCACCTCTTGCTTTGACGGATTTAATATTTGAGATCGTTTTGTCATAGGTCTTTGTTTGAGTTGCAATTGCGATAACTGGTGTCCCTTCTTCAATTAAAGCAATCGTTCCGTGCTTTAGTTCTCCTGCCGCAAATGCTTCAGCATGAATATAAGATAATTCTTTTAGTTTTAGAGATGCTTCAAGGGCACTCGTATAATCTAGCCCCCTACCCAAATAGAACAATGAATGGCTGTCTTTAATTTTTTCAGCGATTACTTTTGCTGGTTCAATGCAGTTATTAATTGTTCGTTCGACCTGTTTAGTGATCGATTGTAATTCATTTAGGTGTTGCTTATATAATTGATCGCTTAGTGTTCCTTTCAATCTGCCAAAATATAAACCTAGCATGTAAAAGGCAACGAGTTGAGTTGTATACGCCTTTGTTGATGCAACGGCGATTTCTGGTCCAGCCCACGTATAAAAAATATCATCAGATTCTCTAGCGACGGAGCTGCCTACAACGTTTGTAATTGATAAAATTCGGGCACCTTTTGATTTTGCTTCTCGTAATGATGCGAGTGTATCGGCGGTTTCGCCAGATTGACTGACAATAATCACTAACGTTTTATCATCGATAAATTGATCATTATAGCGAAATTCTGAACCGATCTCAGCATTCACATCAACTTGTAATGCTTTTTCTAAGATATGCTTTCCGACTAATCCAGCGTGATAGGCAGTTCCGCATGCGACAATATAGACTTTCCGAATCGCATTCAATTCTAGTTTCGATAGCTGAATATCATCTAGTTGAATATAGCCTTCGTCATCCAATCTGCGCTCGATTGTGTGTTGTATCGCTTCAGGTTGTTGATAGATTTCTTTAAGCATAAAGTGATCGAAGCCTTCTTTGCTAGCGGCTTCCACATCCCATGTTACTTCTTTTATCTCACGTTCGACCTTGTTATCTGCTTGATCATAGATCTCGTAATCTTCTTTTGTAAGTCTGACGAGATCGCCATTTTCAAGATAAATCACTTTTTTAGTCTGATTTAAAATTGCTGGGATGTCCGAAGCGAGATAAAAGGCATCTTCACCGATCCCTAAAACAAGTGGGCTTTCATATCTAACGGCAATGATTTCATCCGGGTGTTTGCTTGAAACAATTTCTAACGCATAGGTACCTTTCAACTGTTTAATCGCTTTTCTAACAGCAGCGAACAGATCATTTTCATAGTGAAAACCAATCAGATTTGCAATAATTTCTGTATCTGTTTCAGAGTAGAATGTATAGCCTTGTTCAGTGAGAAAATTTTTTAACGAAAGGTAGTTCTCGATAATGCCGTTATGGACAATTGCTATGGTTTGATCATTATTTAATTGTGGATGTGAGTTAACATCAGACGGCTCGCCGTGTGTTGCCCATCTCGTATGACCAATACCGATCGTTCCTGCGATTGGTTGCTGATTGATACTGTCAGCTAATCGTTCTAACCGTCCTGAAAATTTTCTCGTTGTTAATTTATTATTGTTGAGAATTGTAACGCCTGCAGAGTCGTAACCTCTGTATTCTAACTTTTCCAGACCGTTTAATAATATAGTTGAGGCTGAATTTAAACCAATATAACCGACAATTCCACACATAAAAAATCCTCCTTATTATAGATAAAGAGTGATATCACGTGAATCCCCTGTTGTTATAGAATTACTTCTAATTTTTAGAGAGTTCTTGGATTGTGAAACCCTTGGAGCATCCGCCGAATTTTCGATAACTCCAATCCTCGTCAACCACCGAAATGGCCTGGCGCTTTTAATGATATTATCACTCTATTTAGTCATGAAAAACTTTCTAATCGATCATGTTATTTTCATATAACAGATACAAGTCTTTTAGTTTTTGCATTTGAGTCGTTATTTGTTTTTGTAAATCTGATACTGTTTGATAATCCTCTTTATCAATGGCGTTTTTGATTCTAGTGAATAAACTCTTTTTATCAAGACTGTCTTTTGCGAGTTGATTTTTTAACTGACCAATTTTATTCCAATAAGAAAGATCTAAATCACTCGTATTGCTCGGGTCGTGCATTTTCTTAATCTCCAATATCTCTTGAAATAAAGTGGGTAAGATGCGGTGCTCAATTTCTGTTACCCATTTATTAAGGTGTGCTGATTGATAACTATCTAGAAGCTTTTCCGTCAAAACATCGCCTCGTTTTAATACAGATAACTTATTCGGATAACGTTTAAATGCTTGAAGATTCTCGTAAACGGTTTGTGGTGCTTCGCCGAAGTAAAGCCCCCTTTCTTGATCGGAAAAATCATCAAAGACATTTTTTTCGCTTCGATAGGCTCTTGATTGTTCAAGGTAGTCTGCTTCTTGATCAGGCGCTTTAGAAAGTTCGGCTAATAATTGATCTTCGGTCTTATTATTGAGTAAGGCATAGTCAATCCCATCCACCATTGAAAGCAACATACTTGTAAGACATAGAAACGTATTTGTATGTGGATTCGGTGACCTCAGTTCAAATCGTGTCGCCATTGGATTAGCTTCGTCTCTGATTAAACCGAGTAATACTGTCCGGTTTCTAGAAGGTGTATTGACATCTCTTCCTAATGAAGTGACCGTACTAATCGGTGCTTCAAACCCTTTTTTAAGGCGTTTAAATGCTTCATTTGAAGCGGAAACGAACGGATCAATCATCTGATAATTTTTCAAAATTCCCATCATCGCACCATAGCCGAAGATACTCAAATAAGTACCATCATTAGGATTAAAGAGATTGACGTATTGATCCGATTTTAACTTTGAAGTTACTCCAATATGCGTATGTTCTCCACTACCTGCGACACTTGGAATTGGTTTAGCAAGAAAGGTAACGTCCAGACCATTTTTTCTGAAAACTTCTTTAATAATTTTCTTAATCATCATCTCATTATCGGCTGCCTGTAGAGCAGATGTGTACTTCCAGTCAATTTCTAATTGTTCCATAATGCCAGACAATGCCCCAGCACTAGATAATTTGGCTTTCACACCACCAACTTCTTTGTGACCCATTTCTGGTTCGAATCCGTAATTGTCGATACAGTCAAGTGTCTGCTCAAGTGCAGTTCGCACAGAGCCTCGTGTTGTTGCCCAATATTGTTCGTGTAATTCTTGTGAGGTGGATAACTCGCCAATATCTCGACTATCATTTGGTGTTCTTACCCAAAATTCAAGCTCAGTAGCTGCAGTAACATTAATTTTATCGATGTCAGTTGCACCAAATCCAAAATCAGCTACAAACCGATCACATTCTTCTATCAAATGAATAACCTGTTTCTCAAAATAGTTCACTGCATTTAATAAGATATGTCTTGAACAGACAGCGACACCTTCATGAAATAAAAAACTAGGAATTTTTAGTGTTCCAGTAGGTAAGCCTGTTTCTTCATCGATATTCTCAAAATTATAATCGACAAACCAATTGCGATCGAGATCAGCTTTTATGTCAATCTTTGCGTTATCTAATGTCGCAATGTTTGGCAGGTAAACGGATGAACCATCTGTTTGAACAACCACTCCATACAAAAATGTTTTAATATCTTTGATAAAAGCTTTGATCGGAATTTTTTCTTCCGTTTCATGGCCGACCAGATCAATACCAGCGAGCGAAATGAATTTTATTTCGGGGTGTTTTTCTAGCAATGCTTTAAGCCCCACTTCATTGTGCTGTTCTTTTTTGATTGTGTAGATTAAATTTTCTTTCATATTATTCTCCTCTCTTATAATATTTTTTTATTTTACACCTTGAAAAACGATGAAGCAAACATTTTTTACTATTTTATTGAATTAAATTCTATAAAATAATCATACGACTAAGCTAGACATGTTGATAATAAAAATATTGACGGTCTTTTTGTTTAATTTTCGATCAATTACCCGATTTAATGATTATTTTTGTTATAATACATCATAGTAGGACATGAACAGATTAGCGCACTAAAGGATGGTGTCATAATGAAAAAAAGATGTCTGCTTTACTTTGCTTTACTCATATTATTTATTGCAGGTTGTTCAGATGAAGATACAGAAAAAGTGAGTCAGGATTTAGAAGAAAAAGAGATCGAACAAGAAGAGGTAATTGAGCCTGAACCAGAATTTATCTATCCTTTAACGGGAGAGGCTACTGATGAGGCGAGTTTAAATCGAATTGTCAGTGTAATGATTAATAATCATCCAGCGGCACGGCCACAATCAGGTTTGTCACAAGCTGACATTGTCTTTGAAATTTTAGCGGAGGGGCAAACGACACGCTTTTTAGCGATGTTCCAAAGCGAAGCGCCTGAGCTTGTTGGACCCGTAAGAAGTGCACGACCATATTATTTTAATTTAGCAAATGATTTTGATGCATTATATGTTTATCATGGTGCGGCTAATTTTATTGAAGATATGCTAAAAGCTGGGGCAGCTGATCATTTAAATGGTGCTTACTATGATAATGACGGGCATTTGTTTAAACGCGAATCATTCCGGAAGGCGCCACATAATTCGTATTTGATTTTTGATTCAGTGACAGAGGTCGCTCAAGATAAAGGGTATGAGATTGAAGCAGAGCATACGCAATTTACCTTTTTAACAGAAGAAGAACTTGGGGAATTGACAGGCGAGGCTGTGTCAGAACTATCACTGAAATATGGTCAGGAAGATGTCACTTATCGGTATGACGAAGTGAATGAAACCTATTCACGCTTTAATGGCGAGGAACAAACGATCGAATTAAATGATCAAACACCAATTGAACTTAGTAATGTATTTATTATTGAAACACCCTATCAAGTCGTTGATGATGCTGGAAGGCGTGAGGTTGATTTAGTCTCCGGTGGGAACGCCTATTTATTGCAAAAAGGTTTGATTCAGAGGTTAGAGTGGCAAAATATAGATGGGTATCTTTTACCTGTTAAGGATGGTGAAGTTGTCCCATTTGTACCAGGTAAGACATGGGTCAATGTGATTCCGACAACTCCGGGCTTAGCTGGTGTAACGGAAACCGAGTAGGAGGTTAATCTAGTGCAAATTGATAAATTACGTGGTCAAGAGCTTGATCAGTTATTTGATGCAGTTTTATCATTGAAAAATCGAGAGGAATGTTATCAGTTTTTCGATGACTTAGCAACAATGAACGAGATTCAATCATTAACACAGCGTTTGGCTGTTGCGAGAATGCTTGATGATGGAGAAACTTATCAAGAAATTGCCGATAAATCAAAAGCTTCGACAACTACTATTTCAAGAGTAAAGCGCGCTTTAACATATGGTAGTGGGGGTTATCGAATCGTACTTGACCGCTTAAATCGTCCGAAAAATGAGGAGGAATAAGATGATTCGTTTTGGTGTAATCGGAACAAATTGGATTACTGATCGCTTTTTAGCGGCAGCTAAACTGGTAAAAGACTTCGAGTTGACGGCTGTCTATTCAAGGACAAAAGAACGTGCGGAAGCTTTTGCCACTAAACATCAAGCAACACATGCCTTTTCTGACTTAAACGAGTTTGTTAGTAGCGATCAATTTGATGCAGTTTATATTGCGAGTCCAACTGCACTGCATGCTGAGCAAGCAATCCTTTGTATGGAACACGGTAAACATGTATTTGTCGAAAAGCCATTTGCGTCGAACCAACGTGAAGTCGAACAGATGATTCAAGTTTCACGTACAAATAAGGTGCTTTTAATGGAAGGCATGAAGACAACACATATGCCGAACTTTAAAGTTTTGCAAGAACAGATCAAAGCAATTGCTCCGGTAAGGCGATTTGTCGGAAACTTTTGTCAATACTCCTCTCGCTACGATCGTTATAAAGAAGGGGAAGTAGCAAACGCATTTAAACCGGAACTGTCTAATGGTGCGCTGATGGATATCGGTGTTTATACGGCTTATCCCATGGTTGCACTGTTTGGTATGCCCGATCACGTTTCAGCAAATGTAATTATGCTTGATTCGGGTGTTGATGGGCTGGGGACAATGGCGATAAAGTACCCTGAATTAACCGCTGATTTAATGTTCTCAAAAATTACGAACACACATGTGCCTTCAGAAGTTCAAGGAGAAAATGGCACGATTGTGATTGATAAAATCAGCGATATGCAAGGTTTAACTCGGATTGACAAAGATGGAACGATTACAAATATTTCCGTTGAGCAAAAACAGGAAACGATGTTTTATGAGATTAACCATTTTGTTGAGCTAGTTAAAGCTGGTCAACTTGAAAGTCCAGTAAATTCATTTGAAAATTCACTCAACACGATCAAAGTCCTCGACCAAGCAAGACAATCAATTGGCTTAGTTTTTCCAGCTGATTTGAAGTAAGTTAGTCAAATATTGATCCGTTATTGATGAGAAAATAGCTTTGACCTTGAATTGCTCATAATTCGAGGTTTTATTGTGTGCCCAGCATGGGTGCAGACTCTAGGGTGAAAGTCCCGAACAGTGAAGGCAGTAGTAGCTGTAGCTTA
>NZ_BAABDL010000047.1:0-8080 GCF_039539605.1 Amphibacillus indicireducens
ATAGGCGGACTTGATTCGTGAATTGGTGGACTCGGATTGGATATTGATGGACTTGTGAGCGCGAAATAATCAATCATTCCTCATCCCTTCATTATTATACTAAAGAGAGATTATCAATCGATATTTTCTGCCCCTCTTCCCCATTTTAAACTTTAATTTTATAATAAAAGATATGACGGATCACAACGTAAAATTAAGAAAAACGATAATAAAATAAATAAAACTACTTATTTGAATATAAAGTATGTTATGTTATACTTTCAACATGTAGTATAAAATTGACTATTTAAAACTACATAACACAAAATATAGTATACCAAGTAATGGTGGCATTTCGTTGTCTTAAAAGGGAATCTAGTTGAAAGCTAGAGCTGCCCCCGCAACTGTATGTGCAGACAAACTAGCAAACCACTGTATTATGAAGCTACAATACGGGAAGGGCTACAGTAGGATGAAGCACTAGCCAGGAGACCTGCCAATACTTGTAGTTTCTATTTTTCGGGGATGAAAAAGATGAAACGATAGAACTTCTTCACATTACTTTTCTGTCGTTTTCTAGCCGTTCATTCGAAAATGAATGGTTTTTTACTGTCTTAGAGGAGGGAATATCAGGAGAGACACCCCTATTATGAAAAATTCAGCAGTTTTTTTAAAAAAATCACACATTAACTAGTGGAGGAAGCAATTATGAACATAACAATTTATTCGAAAAGTGGTTGTCCTGAATGTGTTTTTACTAAAAAATTTCTAGAGTCTGAGAATGTATCGTTTGAGGAAAAAAGAGTTGATCAAAACAAAGCTTATTTGGATGAAGTCGTTCTTTTAGGCTATAGTTCTTTACCGGTTATACAAATTGGATTAGATGAAACTTTTAATGGCTATAACCCAGAACGATTAGAGAAGTTAGTGACAGAATGGCGAAAATAGTCTTTTTTTCGCAAACTGGACAAACAAGAAAATTCGTCGAGAAAGTTAAGCAATATGAGTCAATTGAGATTACCCCAAGTAACTTTGAAATTGAAATGTCAGAACCTTTTATTCTGGTTATGCCTTCTTATGAAGCGAATGTTCACCCGATTGTGATTGATACGGCAGCTGACTTTTTAGAAACATCTGACAACATTGCTTATTGTAAAGGTTTATTCGGCGGTGGGAATCTTAATTTTGCCCAATTATTCTGTATAACCGCAAAAACATTAGCTAAAGATTACAACATTCCCTTGTTACATGAATTTGAATTTCAAGGAACCCCTTTAGACGTCAAAAAATTAGAAGAGGAGTTACAAAAAATTGAGTAAACTAACTAAACAACCAATTGAAAAACCACAAGATATTACTTATTTCAAGTTGAATAATATGGTCAATATCCATACTGAGAGTAATGAGATTCAATTAAATAAAGACCGAGAAGCTGTAAGAGCATATTTTTTAGAAAAAATTAATCCAAACACAGTCTTTTTCCACACACTCGAGGAAAAAATTAATTACTTAATTGAACATGATTATATTGAAGAAGGATTTATTAAAAAATATGAACTTTCATTTATCAAAGACCTATTTAAATTTTTATATGATCAAAAGTTCCGCTTCAATAGCTTTATGGGTGCCTATAAATTTTATAATCAATATGCCTTGAAAACAAATGACGGAAGCAAAATATTAGAACGTTATGAAGACCGAATCGGCTTTGCTTCACTATACCTCGCTGATGGAAATGAAAAATTAGCCTGGAATATTGCGAAAGAACACATTACGCAACGACTTCAATTAGCAACACCAACATTTTTAAATGCAGGTAAAACCGCTAGAGGTGAACTTGTTAGTTGTTTTTTAGTTGATATCCAAGACAATATGGAAGCAATTGGTCGTTCGATTAACTCCGCTCTACAATTGTCCAAGCGAGGCGGCGGTGTTGGAATTAATTTAAGTAACCTTAGAGAAGCTGGTGCGCCAATTAAAAAAATTGCCAATGCCGGATCTGGTGTTGTTCCAGTCATGAAAATCTTTGAAGATAGCTTTAGCTATGCCAATCAGCTTGGCCAACGTAATGGTGCTGGAGCCGTTTACTTAAATGTGTTCCATCCAGATATTTATGAATTTTTATCAACAAAAAAAGAAAATGCCGATGAGAAAATACGTGTTAAAACATTATCTTTAGGACTTGTTGTACCGGATAAATATTATGAATTACTAAAAACAAATGCACCAATGTACTTATTCAGTCCTTATGACGTTGAAAAAATTTACGGACAACCTTTTACCTATATCAATATTACGGAAAAATACGATGAAATGGTTCAAAATGATCAGATCAAAAAATATAAAATTAATGCACGTGAATTAGAACAAGAAATTTCAAAATTACAACAAGAGTCTGGTTATCCATATATCATAAATGTAGACACAGCCAATAAAGATAACCCGATTTATGGTCAAATTATAATGAGTAATTTATGTAGTGAAATTCTTCAAGTTCAATCCCCTTCTGAATTGAATGAAGATTTATCCTATAAAAAAGTTGGTCATGATATTAGTTGTAATTTAGGGTCAACAAATATTACCGAAATGATAAAAACCACTAATTTTGAAGAATCAATTGAAACAGCTGTTCGTGCTTTGACTTCTGTTTCTGATATGACAAGCATTAAGGCTGTTCCAACCGTTGAAAAAGGTAATAAATCTTATAATTCAATAGGACTTGGAGCAATGGGATTACATACTGCCCTAGCTACCAACCAGATTCACTATGGCTCTGCAGATGCAATCGAGTTTACTGATGCATATTTTAGAACTGTTCGATTTTATGCATTAAAAGCAAGTAACAAAATTGCCCGAGAAAGAGAAACCAGCTTTTATGAATTTGAAAAGTCTACTTATGCTGATGGTTCATATTTGACGGAAAAATACATTAATCAAGCTGAATTTTCATTTGAATCTGAAAAAGTAGCAGAAATATTTAAAGGTATCCCTATTCCTACTACTGAAAATTGGAAGGAATTAAATGCAAGTATTATTGAACACGGCTTATATAATGCTTATTTATTAGCGATAGCACCTACTGGAAGCATTTCGTATATTAATGAAGCATCCAGCTCTCTTCATCCTATTGTCAATTTAATTGAAAATAGACAAGAGGAAAATATTGGTTCAATTTACTACCCAGCTCCACATCTTAATAATGAAACAATTAACTATTATAAATCGGCTTACGATACAGATATGCGAGATGTCATAAATACGTATGTAGCTGCCCAACAACATATTGATCAAGGAATGAGTTTAACTTTATTTATGCGTTCTGTCATTCCAGAAGGACTCTACGAATGGAAGAACGGAAAATCTCCAAATATGACTACAAGAGATTTAAATCGATTAAGAAATTATGCTTGGTCAAAAGGAATTAAGTCAATTTATTATGTAAGGACACATACTGGTAATTATGCCAAAGAGATCGGCGTTAATGAATGTGAAAGCTGTCTGATTTAAAAAGCTCAGGATAGAAAGGAATAAAACACATGAACAAACGATATTTTAATGAAATCATTAATGGTGATGAAACAAACCATTCAGTTAATTACTATAAATCAATTGATTGGAATCAAATTGAAGATGGGTTAGATAAAGCAACTTGGGAAAAGCTGACGAGTCAATTCTGGTTAGACACTCGTATTCCTGTCAGTAACGATCGAAATGACTGGAGGATGCTGTCCCCAGAAGAACGAGATGTCGTCAATAAAGCATTTGTTGGTTTAACACTATTAGACACGCTTCAATCAGAAGAAGGTGCGAACGTCATGCGCAACGATGTAAGAACACAACATGAAGAAGCTGTTTTAAATAATATTTTGTTCATGGAATCTGTTCATGCAAAATCTTATTCAACAATTTTTATCTCTTTAAATACATCAAACGAAATTGATAAGATATTTGAATGGGGAAATAACAACGAATCGATTCAATACAAAGCAAAACGAATTAATGAGATCTATCAAAACGGTAGCCCACTACAGAAAAAAATAGCCAGTGTTTTCTTAGAATCCTTTTTATTCTATAGTGGCTTCTATGCCCCACTTTGGTATTTAGGTAACAATAAATTAGAAAACGTTGCGGAAATCATCAAACTTATTATTCGAGATGAATCCGTCCATGGAACTTATCTAGGTTATAAATTTCAACTCGGCTTTAATGAATTACCAGAGACAGAGGCTAATGAGTTAAAAGATTGGATGTATGAACTGCTGTTTGACTTAATGAAAAATGAAGAAAAGTTTACTGAAGCAGTCTATTCACAAGTTGGTTGGACCCACGATGTTAAAACGTTTGTCAAGTACAATGCGAATAAGGCATTGCAAAACTTAGGGTTTGAAGCTTTTTATAAAGATGGAATGCCTGAAAATGTGAATCCAATCGTCATGAACGGTATTTCAACAGAGTCATCTAATCACGACTTCTTTTCACAAGTTGGCAATAGTTACCTCATGGGTGAATCAGAAGCGATGGATGAAGATGATTATGATTTTTAATATGAATAGAATTTAGTTCTGTACCCTAATAATCACGATTAGGGGTATGTAATAATCCTATTATAAAGATAGCGCTAGTGAGTATGAAAAAATCACTAGCGCTATTTTATTTAGATAGACTCTATATACTTGTGTATCGTAAAATACGCTTTACAAGTGTTGTAATAGCAAAAACAAGCATTAAAATTAATGTGATTGTAGCTCCTGGTGGCGTACCTAATTCATAGGAAGTGACTAAACCACTTAGCATGCCAATGAGCGCGATGACAATTCCAATCAAAATGACACCATTAAAGCTTTTACTTAACCTTAAAGAGATCGCCGCAGGTAAAATAATAATTGCTGAAACTAGAAGGGCTCCAACAATAGGCATAATGATTGCTATCGTTATACCTGTTAAAATATTAAACAAAATCGACATTGTTCGAATCGGTAAACCTGCGGTAAAAGCTGTATCTTCATCAAATGTTAAGATATACATCGGCTTTCTGAAAATGATATAAAGGGCAACAATAATAATCATTAAGAAGAGCAACATCCATATTTGCTGTTCATTAATGGTCACAATCGAGCCAAATAAAAATTGCGTCATACTTAATGTGGCGCCACCATCACTGATTCCCATTAACACAAGTGCTACAGCCATTCCAGCTGACATTAAAATGGCGATCGATATTTCTGAATAAGTATGATAAATTTGACGCAAAACTTCAAGTAAAACCGCAACGACGATCACCACCAAAATATTGGTCCATGTTGGATTGATACCAATCAACATTCCTAAAGCGACACCTGCTAATGAAACATGCGATAAAGTGTCAGCCATTAATGATTGTCTCCGTAAAATTAAAAACAAACCTAATATTGGCGCAATTAATGAAATTAAGAATGAGGCTTGGAAAGCTCTTTGCATGAATCCATAGAAAAACATCTCCAAGGCGATCCCTCCTTTCGAACTAATTCAATATGCTTGTTCGCGTAATGGCGAATCTCTTCATGATCGTGTGTTACCATTAAAATTCCCTTGTTATGTTCCATACTATTGTGTCTCAGCAACTGGTAAAATTCCTTTCGAGAATTAACATCCATTCCAGTAGTCGGTTCATCTAGTATGAACAAATCAGGATCAGTTGCAAATACACGCGCAATAGAAATTCTCTGTTTTTGTCCACCTGACAATTCTCCAATCTTTTTAAAACGCATGTCCCACATCCCTACTGACTCTAAGGAGCGACGGATTTGTTCTTTGTCGTGTTTATCCAACTTTTTAAACCATTTACCTCTTTGATAACGACCGGATTGCACCAATTCTAGGACAGTACTTGGAAAACCTGCATTAAAGGAAGCGATCTGTTGTGAAACATAGCCAACGACTAGTTGCTCACCTAAATAATTTTTAGCCGAGAGGTGAACATTTCCTTTCGATGGTTTGAGAAGTCCTAAAATATTTCGCAACAATGTCGTCTTTGCTGCTCCATTCTCTCCAGTCAACATAACAAAATCACCTGGCTCTACCTTAAATGAAATATTCTCTAATACGGGTTCATTTTCATATTGAAAGGAAAGATCTTCAACTTCAATATAGTGCACAATCAATCAACCTTTCTAATCCTTTATTTTAAAACGAAATTAATTTTTTAATGAATGCTTAACTGTAAATTTTTCAGATTTTCACGCATTGCTCCGATGTATCCTAGGTCATTATCTTCTAGCTCTTTAGATAATACCTCTAAGTCATACAAAATGACTGTCTTTGTTTCTGTTTCATTTGCTACCGTTTCAGCAATTGCAGAATTGGCACCTTGTTGAAAATAAATAACTGGTACATTATATGCTTCGACTAAGTCACCAATCTCCGCAATCCGTGATGGACTTGGTTCCACTTCTGTAGAGATACCACCAATAGCAACCTGTTCTAAATCATATCGCTCTGCCAAATAACCAAAAGCTTCGTGTTGCACAACAAAGACACGGTTCTCTGCTTCCGCAAGAGCTTCCTGATATTCTTCGTGCAATGCTTGAAGTTCTTTATTAAAGGAATCTGCATTTTCTTCATAAATATCTTTTCCGTCTGGATCGGCTTTAATTAGAGCATCACGAATAATGTTCACTTGCTCTTGTGCCAATAATGGGTCTAACCAAATATGGGGATCTTGATTTTCATGATCATCAATTAAAACAGATACGGGTTCTGATTCTGCATAAACATGATGGTTATCATCAAAAAGTGCTACTTTTACTTCAAAGCTTTCACCAGTTGTTGTGTACTCAAAATGATCGGTTCCCTGATCAGGGACAACTTCCCATTCTTGATCATGACTTTCACGTATATACCAATGCCAATGATCATAATTTACCTCTTCACTAAGCTCGGCGAACAGGGTAGCGACATCTCCTGTATGATAGTGGCCAGCCAGTCCAATAATTTCAATTGATTGAGACGCTTCTTCACTGTCGTGATCGTGATCATGATCTTCATGATCAAAGTCTTCATCGTCGTCACCTTGATCTTCGTGATCTTCTTCATGGTCTCCATGCTCATGATCATGGTTATCAACGATAATTTCTACTGGTTGGGATTGTGCGTATTCATTATGATCATCATCAAATAAGACGGCACGAACCTCGAAATTTTCTTCTGGCGCCTCATAATTGAATTCAGCTCCCCCCTGATTCGGAACAGTGATCCATTCCTGATCGGCATTTTCTCTTGTGTACCAATGCCAGTGATGATAATCAACTTCTTCAGCTAATTCTGCTGTTAATTCAATTATACCACCCGTATGATAATGGTCAGCAACATTTGAAATTTCTACGCTGTGATCAACTTGATGATTTTCCCCATGTCCATGGTCATGATGATCCGCTTCAAGACCATCTGCTGTACGGGCGATGACTAGCTGATCATTTTCGATCGTACTCAACAAGCTCTCAACCCAATGCTCCATTAATTCACTACTGTATACAAACACGTCGGCTTCATTAACACTTGCTACATCTTTAGCGCTTGGTTCATAATGATGAGCATCTTCTCCAGCAGAAACCATTATCGAGACATCTGCCTGGTCACCCGCCACTTGTTTAGTAAATTCATAGATTGGAAAAAAAGATGTGACAACAGAAATCTTATCACCTTCCTTTATACTATCCCCTTGGTTAACTTCTGCTTCTTGACATGCTATTAAGGTTAAACTTAATAATAATAAACTTACAAACTTAAAAAATTGTCTTTTCACCGCTTTCAACCGCCTCTCAATATTTATTCACAAAATTGTTTCGATTTCATTTAATTGCGCTACTAAATTTTGCACCCCCGATTTTAAATCGTAATCATTACGTTTTAAATTTAAGTGAACTTCTACATTATAAATCGTAACGATTACGATTTACAAGTGTTTTGTTCACTATTTTAAAAAACACATAAAAAAACAGCATAATAAGTATGGCTAGCATACTGTATTACCCTGTTTATGTTAAAATATAATTTATCCTAGATTATTCATAGCCCAATCATAAAACCTGAATAAACCGCATCAAATCAATTAAAAATAACCAAT
>NZ_BAABDL010000048.1:0-51191 GCF_039539605.1 Amphibacillus indicireducens
GGTCGTTTTTTTGCCATTAAACTTTTGGGATCTCGATTTTTCAGTTCTTTTCATAGAACTTTTGACGTTACCGTTATTGAATTAAACTATTTTACCAATTCTACAAAAGTTGTGTTAATACCTAGTGGAAATGTTTCTCTTATATCTCCATCAAACCCAACTTTAACTTTGTCGCCAATTTTAAAAGATGTCTCACTTGCAACTGAAAGATTTACATCTACTTTGCTTCCTGACCTAAGAATTTCACCTTCCTCAATAGAAACAAGGGCTTGATCACCATTTAACTCGTCAATCGTTCCTATGAAAGTTATTTCTTCAAAAGCCTCTTTACTCTTGTTACCATCAATTTCTCTACTCAGTTCTAAGGAAGAGGCTTCGTTATCCTTATCAACTGTACCTTTGTCATTTGTAGAGCTACAAGCAAATAATAAACTAACTAATACAATCATCAACAATAAGTACAATATTTTTTTCAAATTATCACCTCTTAAATTATTTAACCTATTGCACTCAGTTTAACATTTACTGTTATTAATTTCATTAGATTTTTGAAAATAGATCTTTAAAAATTTCCAACAAAAAAGGATAAGTGACTGTTATCCTTTTACAGTATCACTTATCCTACATAATCTAATTGTTTTCCGTCACGATAAATTTCACTAATTGTTGCACCACCAAGACAGACATCGCCATCATAGAAAACGACTGATTGACCTGGCGTAATCGCTGTTTCTTTTTCTGCAAAATCGACATGTACTCTTTGATCGTCGAGAATCGTTACTTTCACGTTGCTATCTTTTTGGCGGTAACGAAACTTTGCTGTACATTCGAATGTTTGACTTTCTGGTTCATTAATCCAGTTGACATCGTCTGCTACAAGTTGATCTGATTGTAAATAATGAATATTATCCTCATTTTCAACTAAGAGCACATTGCGTTCTAAATCTTTACCGACGACAAACCATGGACCACCTGCACCACCGATACCTAGACCTTGGCGTTGACCAATCGTATGGTACATTAAACCATCATGTGCACCCTTATCAACGCCTGCCATCGTTTCCATTCGTCCAGGTTGAGCTGGGAGATATTCACTGAGGAATGTTTTGAAATCACGTTCGCCAATAAAACAAATACCAGTACTATCTTTTTTATTAGCTGTTACTAAGCCATGTTCTTGAGCAATTTTGCGGACTTCACTTTTATCTAAATGACCAAGTGGGAACATGACTTTTTTCAACACATCACTTGAGAGTTGATTTAAAAAATATGTTTGATCTTTATTTTGATCGACCCCACGTAATAGCTCGACCTTATCGCCAGTCACACGCGTTTGAGCATAGTGACCTGTTGCCACATAATCTGCTCCTAATGATAAGGCATGATCTAAAAAGGCTTTAAATTTAATTTCTTTATTACACATTACGTCAGGATTTGGTGTGCGCCCTGCTTTATATTCTTCAAGAAAATAGCTGAAAACTTTGTCCCAATATTGTTTTTCAAAATTAACGGCAAAGTACGGGATATCAAGTTGGTTAGAGACACGAATCACATCATCATAGTCTTCAGTTGCGGTACAAAAACCGTCTTCATCTGTGTCGTCCCAATTTTTCATAAAAATCCCGATCACTTCATAACCTTGTTGTTTGAGTAATAATGCGGTGACTGATGAATCCACACCTCCACTCATTCCGACAACAACACGGATATCTTTGTTTTCTTTCACTTTAATTCATTCCCTTCACTTTCCTGCCAATCGTTTCACTACTTTGATCACACGGCTCGCTGCATCAATCACTTGTTTTTCGTTGTTGGTAGAACCAAAACTAAACCGAATTGAATTGCTTGTTCTTGGATGATCCGCGCCATACATTGCTGTTAATACATGTGATGGCTCAATAGATCCAGCCGTACAAGCACTTCCGCTTGAGACAGCAATTCCTTCAAGATCTAAGCTCATCAGCATCGGCTCGACTTTTGTATTGGCAAAACTTAAGTTTAAAATTGTTGGTGCAAGCTCATCGAATACACCATTCACGGTAAAATCAATATCTGATTGTTTAAGTTCCTGATAAAATAGATCACGATAAGATTTATATTGATTAAAATTTTTGTAATTATCTGCTTCGATTTGTTGAATCGCTGTCCGCATACCGACAATACCAGGAAGACTTTCTGTTCCTGGACGTTTCAAACGTTCTTGATTTCCACCATGCTGGAGTGCGTTAAATTTAATCTCCTGTCCAGCATATAAGAAGCCAACCCCTTTTGGACCATTGAGTTTATGAGCAGAGGCTGACATTAAATCGATGCCGAGTGCTTTCACATTTATTTTAATTAAACCATACGCTTGAACAGCATCTGTATGGAGGTAAGCTTGGTGATCTTTTAGAAGTTCAGCAATTTCCTTAATCGGTTGAATCGCACCCACTTCATTATTGATCATCATAATCGAGACTAAAATCGTCTCATCACGTAAATGTTTTTCGACATCAGCTGGTGTAACATAACCTGCCTCACTAACAGGCAAATAGGTCAACTCAAATCCAAGTGATTCCAAATGTTCAGCTGCATGCAGATTCGCGTGATGTTCAATTTTTGTCGTAATAATGTGCTTTCCCTTTTTTTGATTGGCTAAGGCGACTCCGATTAGAGCAAGGTTATCTGCCTCAGTTCCACCACTTGTAAAATAAAGTTCTTTTTCGTCAGCTCCGATTGTTCCAGCAATATAGCGTCTATTTTCATCAAGAATTGCTCGTGCACGGCGTCCAAATTGATGGATACTAGAAGGATTTCCATAGATTTCTTTCATTGTCTCAGACATCTTTTCAATCACAGCAGGATGCATCGGTGTTGTAGCTGCATGGTCTAGGTAAATTGGTTCCACTCATTGTCCCTTCTTTCTCTTTCTAACTTAAATATAAAACATATAAGGTTCGTTTTCTTGTGCCTCATCATAATTTGATAAGTCCTCTAATGTTGTCGTATCAAGTACATCTTTTACCGCATCACGAATTCTTATCCATAATGATTGTTGTGCAGGGGCTTCATCTTCAATTCCTTCAACAGGCGTAATCGGGCCTTCTAATGTTCGAATGATATCTCCTGCAGTAATTTCATTAGCTGGCTTTGCCAATTTATAGCCTCCATACGCACCTCTAATGCTTCTAACTAGGCCTGCATTACGTAAGGATGGTACTAACTGTTCTAAATAGTGCTCAGATAAATCATGGCTTTTGGCAATGCTTTTCAATGAAATTGGTTTTTGATCTTTATTCTTCGCAAGATCTATCATGATCGTCAAACCATAACGTCCTTTTGTTGATATTTTCATAAAAATACGCTCCCTCTTCTCGCATAATCAAACAAATAAATCGATCATTCGACTCTTTCTTATATTATAACATGAATATTCAATATCACTTGCATTTCGAGATTAAACTCCGTACGATTAATACAATTAAGTCAATTAAATTTGTTTTAGCAAATGTTTGTTATTTTAAATGATTTGATCAATGAAAGTCAAGCTAGACAACTTATGGGCAGCGATTCTGATCGTTTAGTTGTGTTTCGAGACAACAAGATGATGGTTAGAGGCTATTCGTTAGAGATCACTTTGAACTTTTAACCGATCTACAACGATTAAGCGTTATTTATTAGAGATCACTTCGACAATCTTGATTAAATGTAAAAAGGAGTTTTTAATAATGGCAAAACAACCACTTGCTTTTCGGTTAAGACCTAAACATATTGATGATATTATTGGACAAACACACCTTGTCGGTGAGGGAAAGATGATTGAACGAATGGTCAGTGCTGAGCGGTTGGCCTCAATGATCTTATTTGGACCACCTGGAACGGGGAAAACATCGATGGCAATCGCTTTAGCGAATTCAATCGGTTTGAGATATAAAATATTAAATGCAGTAATCGATAAAAAGAAAGATATGGAAATTGCTGTTGAAGAGGCAAAAATGTCTGGCTCACTTGTGATCATTTTAGATGAGGTGCATCGTTTAGACAAAGCAAAGCAAGATTTTCTCTTACCACATTTAGAGAGTAATTTAATCACATTGATTGGTTGTACAACAAGTAATCCTTATCACTCGATCAATCCTGCGATCCGAAGTCGTGTTCATTTATTCGAACTCTATAAATTAACGGCAACAGAAGTTGAACAAGCCCTAGTTCGTGCAATCAATGATCAAGAGGATGGCTTAGGTCATTTAAAAATCGATATGACAAAAGAAGCACTTGAACACTTTTCTAACTCTTCTGGTGGTGATTTACGTGCGGCCCTAAACGGCTTGGAACTTGCTGCTTTTTCAACAAAGCAAACGCAAGACGGCATGATAAAAATTAACCTTGAAGTAGCTGAAGCATGTATGCAGAAAAAAAGCTTTAGCCACGACAAAGGTGGCGATGCCCATTATGATGTCTTATCTGCTTTTCAAAAATCGATTCGTGGAAGTGATGTGAATGCCGCACTCCATTATCTTGCGCGACTCATCGAAGCTGGTGACTTAGAGAGCATCGCTCGAAGAATGACAGTGATTGCTTATGAAGATATTGGGCTTGGAAACCCTTCGGCAGGTATGCGAACTCTAGCTGCGATCGAAGCGGCTGAGCGAGTTGGTTTTCCAGAAGCACGGATTCCGTTATCGGTTGCTTTAGTTGAGTTATGTTTATCACCAAAATCAAATTCAGCCTATAAAGCTCTTGATCAAGCGATCTATGATGTCAGAAATAGTGACATTGGTGAGATTCCACTTCATTTGAAAGATAGTCATTATTATGGTGCGAATAAGTTAGGGCGGGGCGTTGACTATAAATATCCACATAATTATCCTGGTGCTTGGGTAAAACAAGATTACTTACCCGATCCATTAAAAAACAAAAGATACTATCAACCCGTTGAAACTGGGAAATTTGAGCGTGCGATGAAACAAATGTATGATCAAATTAACCAGCGTGAATAATTTTAGCAATCTTTGACCATACTTTCATTATAGATAGCCTATTGATCTTTTAAATCATTAATTCTAAACAATAGCAGTCAGGAGTGAAAAGTATGGCAAAAGTAAGACAAGATGCGTGGTCACACGAAGACGATCTTTTATTGGCAGAGACGGTTCTAAGACATATCCGTCAAGGTAGTACGCAACTTAACGCGTTTGAAGAAGTGGGTGATAAATTAAATCGAACATCAGCCGCTTGTGGATTTAGGTGGAATGCCGAAGTCCGACAAAATTATGAACAAGCTGTTGAGATTGCTAAAAGGCAACGAAAACAAAATAAACGTAAACAACTTTTAACGCAAAAAAATAAGGTGACAAAAACACCACTCTATCAGCCGGAAATGTTGCTTGAAGATGAGCAGAATACTAGTCAAGAAATTATGAATCCTGCTGAAGCATCACTAGATTTAGATCAAGTCATTAATTTTTTGGTTGAGTTTAAACATCAAAGTATTCAATCAACCCATCAAACAGCAAAATACCATCAGCTAGAAACGGATCATCAAAACTTATTAAAAGAAAATGAACAACTAAAAAAGCAAGTGACTTCATTGGAAAAACAAGTTGAGACGATTCAGGAAGATTACCAAGCATTTCTTCAAATTATGGATCGTGCTCGCAAAATGGTCGTCTTTGAAGACGATGATGATAAGAAATTGCCAACTTTCGTTATGGACAAAAACGGAAACCTTGAACAAGTTGCCCGCTAAACAATTAAAAAACGCATTCACCTAATTAAGTGAATGCGTATTTTTTTTGCAAATATGTATCAATCCCGATCGTGCCGTCTCCTAAAAAAAGTTTTGAACCCGCTCCTAAGCAGGTGGGTGTCTTATTTGTTACTTTTTAAGTCCTATTAAATAGGCATGTAATCCATAACAAAAAAGTCAGACTCCCAAATTTAAAATGTTCGGTCAAAACATAATAAATTCAACGTACACATCAGGATTAACTTATGCATTTATCTTAGCATATCTCATATTTAGAAGCAAGGTTTTTGAAAGGGTTTTCACCTATTGTTCCTGCTTATTTCTTGGTTCAAAAACCTTTAAATGTAAATCACCTAATTGCGTGTCACTCACTGAACTTGGTGCTTCCGTTAATGGATCTGATGCTGAAGCTGTTTTTGGAAACAGAATCGTATCGCGTAGATTTGTTTTTCCAGCTAAAAGCATCACTAGACGATCAAATCCTAAAGCAATTCCACCATGAGGAGGTGTGCCGTACTCAAGTGCTTGTAATAAAAAGCCGAATTGACTCTCTGCTTCTTCTTTTGAAAAACCTAATACTTTAAACATTTTTTCTTGAAGGTCACGTTGATAAATTCGCAATGATCCTCCACCTAATTCAAAGCCGTTTAAGACAAGATCATATGCAGAAGCTAGAACTTGTTCTGGATTTGTTGTCAGCTTTTCAATATCCTCCTGAATTGGTAACGTAAATGGATGGTGCGCAGCGACATAGCGTTCATTATCCTCATCATACTCAAGTAATGGCCAGTCCGTTACCCAGAGGAAGTTAAATTGATTGTCGTCAATTAACCCTAATTCTTTGGCGAGTTTTTGTCTAAGTGCACCTAAGCTGTCATAGACAACTTGCGTCTGATCAGCGACAAACAACAGTAAGTCTCCATCAGTTGCTTCCAAGTGATTACTAATTTGTCCTTGAGCTTCCTCATTAAAGAACTTCGCAATTGGACCAGTAAAACCATTCTGATCAACTTTAACCCATGCTAAGCCTTTCGCACCGTAAATTTTAACAAAATCAGTTAACTTGTCGATATCTTTTCGAGAGAATGATGTGGCTTGTCCTTTTACATTGATCGCGTTAACCTTACCACCACCGCTAACAGCACCTGAAAAAACTTTGAAATCAGAGTCTTTCACTTGCTCAGACAGATCAACAAGTTCTAAACCAAATCGAGTATCTGGCTTGTCTGAACCGTAACGTGACATTGCCTCAGTGTATGTCATCCGAGGTAATGGTAGCTCAAGTTCGACACCTTTAATTTCTTTCATCACTAGTTGCATCATTCGTTCTGACATATCGATGATTTCATCAATTGTCATAAATGATGTTTCAATATCGATTTGTGTAAACTCTGGTTGACGGTCAGCCCGTAAATCTTCATCACGGAAACAACGCGCAAACTGATAGTAGCGCTCAAAACCAGCAACCATAATCAATTGCTTAAACAATTGTGGTGATTGTGGTAATGCATAAAAGTGTCCTGGATGAACACGACTAGGAACTAAATAATCTCGCGCACCCTCTGGTGTACTTTTTGTCAACATTGGTGTTTCCATCTCTAAAAAGCTTTCTTGATTTAAAAATTGTCGAATCACTTGTGCCGTTTGATGACGTAATTTAATCGTCTTTTGCATCGATTCACGACGTAAATCAATATAGCGGTATTTCAGTCGTGTATCTTCTGAAATTTCTTTCTCTTCAAAAACATTTATCGGCGGTGTCTTTGCAACATTTAATATTGAAATTTTGTCCGCAGTTACTTCTATATCCCCAGTTTTTATTTTGCTATTGACCGTAGCTGGATCACGCTCAACAACGGTTCCTTCAACGTGTAAAACATACTCATTACGAACAGTTTCAGCAATCGCAAGTGCTTCTTCAGATAGGGTCGGGTTAAAAACAACTTGAACAATGCCTGTCCGATCTCTTAAATCAATAAAGATTAATCCACCTAAATCACGACGCTTTTGCACCCAACCTTTTAACGTAACTTGATTGTCAATATTAGCCTTCGTTAATTCTCCCGCCAAATGACGTGCTTCAAACATGATTATTACCCCCTTATAGACGTTCTTTTATATAGTTTATTATTGAATCAAATGGCACTGCTTCCTGTGTCCCACTTGCCATTTCCTTAATTAAGACAACCTCTTCTTCCAACTCTTGATCACCAATAATTAGAACAAATTTTGCATTTTCACGATCCGCTGCTTTAAACTGAGCTTTCATCTTTTTAGCTAAAAAGTCTTTATCGGCTTGTAAGCCAGCCGCACGTAAGTTTTTCATTAACCCACTTGCTTTTAGTTCCGCTTCTTCCCCAAGTGCTACAATATAAGCATCGAGTGACTGTTCCACAGGCAACTCAATTCCTTCAGCATCAAGAGCCAATAGAAAGCGTTCAACACTTAAAGCAAAACCAATACCAGGTGTAGCTGGTCCATCTAACTCTTCAATCAGACCATTAAAGCGGCCCCCACCAGACAATGTCGTAATCGCGCCAAAACCCTCTGCCTCACTCATAATCTCAAAAGCTGTATGGTTATAATAATCTAAACCTCGAACAAGATTTGGATCGACGACATATTCAATCCCCAGCTCGTCTAAATATTTTTTCACTTGTTCGAAATAGATACGTGAATCTTCCGTTAAGAAATCAAGAATTTTAGGTGCAGATGCCATCGACGGGTGGTCATGATCTCTTTTACAATCAAGTACACGCAATGGGTTCTTATCAAGACGAACCTGACAATCAGAGCAAAGCTCATCCTTAACCGGTGTAAAGTGATTAATTAATGCTTCACGATGGGCTGTTCGACTCTCTTGATCACCTAATGTATTAATCACAAGACGTAGCGACTTCAAGCCAAGGCTTTGATAAAGTGTCATGGCAAAATCAATGACTTCAGCATCAATCGCTGGATCTGCACTACCTAATGCTTCAATTCCAAATTGAACAAATTGGCGCATTCTTCCTGCTTGCGGTCGCTCATAACGAAACATTGGTCCATGGTAAAATAATTTTTGCGGTTGCTTAACTTGTCCATGTAACTTGTGCTGAACATAGGCTCTCGCAACAGATGCCGTTCCCTCAGGTCTGAGTGTTAACTGGCGATCACCACGATCGGTGAAGGTATACATTTCTTTTTGAACAATATCCGTTGTATCACCAACACCTCGTTGGAAAACTTCAGTATGCTCAAAAATCGGTGTGCGAATCTCCTTATAGTTATAACGGGAACAAAGTTCAATGAATTTTTGTTCAAGATACTGCCACTTCTCAGATTCTCCAGGTAAAATATCCTGTGTTCCTCTCGGTAAATTAATCATTATGCTTTCCTCCATTATTAGCAATTTAATTTTTTCTATAAAAATAGGCAACAAAAAATACGCCTCCCAAATAAGGGACGAGCGTATACCCGTGTTGCCACCCTAGTTGAATTAAAAAATAATTCCACTTGAACAATTAACGCTTGTACACGGCTTTGCTTACTTTTATTCAACAAAGCATCTCCAGATCGTCTTTCATTAAAGTGCCTGGTAGAGATCCTCACAGCTAGTAGATCTCCTCTCTTTTACCTGCCTCTTTTAATTACTTTTTCTTTCATTGATTTTAGTTAAGTTAAATTATTTGAATTGTTTATAATATTACTGTTTGGCTAATGTAATGTCAAGTTGAACATGCATAATATTATTTATGTAGAATGTTTAGTCGTAATTTGTCCTAAATATAATTCAATTTAACTTTAATTCGTAACATTGTTTATGGTACGATAGGATTAATTCTATTTTATAAAAATAACCATACGTCTGAAAGGAGAGATGGTCAACAGTCATTGCGACGGGCCAGTACATAAAAATGAAAAAAACAACTCGAATTATTACTTACACAATGCTACTTCTTTTAGCTTCGCTACTCTTTCAATCAACAAGTTATGCGAATACAGTTCAGATTGAAACAGATGACTTACTCGTCCGAAGTGGACCTGGTACGGAATACGAATTGATTGGCCACGTTAATCAAGGTGAAGATTATGCTTTAGTTGAGCAAACAGATGACTGGCTAGCGATTGATTTTAACGGGGAAACTGGCTGGGTTAGTCGCCAGTATGCCACAATCACTGATCAGATCAGCGACGAACCTGAAACTTCATCGAGCCAAACCGACTCAAATGATCAAGCTGACCTGGCAAGTCAAGATTTTAAGATTCCTGTTGATCGTTTACATTTACGTGCACAAGCGACGACACAATCTGAAATATTAGCTGTTTTAACAGAAGGTGAAACAGTCACAATTGTTGAACAAGATCAAGATTGGATCAAAGTTTTAGCACAAGATGGTGAAGGTTTTATCCCAGCATGGTTATTAAATTTTCAAGAACCAGTCATTGAAGGGCAAACAAATTTAAAAAATAAAGTGATTGTAATTGATCCTGGTCATGGTGGTGCTGATGTTGGGGCGATTAGTATTACTGATCGTTATGAAAAGGATTACGCGCTTAATACGGCAAAACATTTGGAGTATCAACTTGAAATGCTCGGTGCGACTGTGTATTTAACGAGAAGTGATGATTACTACTATGCCTTAACTCCACGTGCTGTGTTAGCTAACTATCACGCTGCAGATGTTTTCCTAAGCATTCATTATAATAGTGAACCACAGTACCCATCAGCCAATGGATTAAATACTTACTACCGTAAAGATGCTGATCAAGGCTTAGCTGATGCCGTTCATCAAGGTCTAGTTGAGAAAACAAATGCCAATGACCGTGGTGTCTTATCTGGTGACTATCGTGTCTTACGTGTTTCAAAACAGCCAAGCTTACTTTTAGAACTCGGCTTTTTATCAAATCAAGCTGAGGAAAAATTAATTCAAACACCAGCTTATCAAGATGAAATTAGCCGAGGGATTATCCTTGGGTTAGAAAATTACTTTAAATATCATTAAAAATAGGCCTCCAATTAATCGGAGGCCTATCTTTTACGCATTTAGGAAGTTAATTATAAAATCGACTCAAGTTAAAACGTATTGTCTGCATTTGGTTGAATCAGTTTGTTAGCTTTTAGATATCTAAAATAATCAAAATCAACAGATCCACCGGTTTCAGTCGTTGCATAGTTAAACAAACCTACTCGATAACCCATAAAGTGATCCAATGTGTATTTCATTTGTAACGCTTCACCAATCTCGATCCATTCATCACCAGTTGTCGAATAATAAAATCTTGCCAAATCAATGCTATCAACAAAATTAAATTCAATTTTAAGATCGATTATATTTGTTGCATTTAATTTTTCCTCGATGATTGTCTCAATTACGCCATCCTTTGTTGTCATCGTCAAAGATTTCTCTCCATCTGGATTTACTTGCACACCAACTGTACCAAAGTTGCTCTGTAAAGCAATCAGCCCAGCATGATCACCAGATTTCATATCGGTTGTATCCATTCGTGTAATCGCAGTACACGTTGGTCCTTCTGTTCTTTGTGTTAATGTATTACGTGCTTGTAAAACATGATCTGTTAACTGACCTGTTGTTAATCGTAAGTATCCCGGTCTCTCTGTAAATGACCATAACGTATGATCTGGATTGTGATTCCATTGCCAACTTTCACCAATCACATTCTCTTGATAATTGAATTCATCACTAACGACCAATGGCTTATCTTTCGTTTCTGGGAGGTTGACACTAAATGACTTAGGTGCTTTTCCATCATTCCCAACCATTGGCCAGCCATCAATCCATTGCACGGGTAAGACGTAAGGAATCCTACCGACAGCCCCATGATCTTGAAATAGCATAGCATACCAATCCCCAGCAGCTGTATCAAAAATCGCTCCTTGAGCAATCCCTTGATTTTGATAACCCATATCATCATCAAAAATAATTTTACGTTCATAATCACCAAATAGATCTTTTGAACGATAGGCGATTTGTCTTCTACGCTGTTTACCTTCAGTTGGCCACTCGATAAAGATTAGATAGTAGTATCCGTCGATCTTATAGGCATGGCATCCCTCACAACGTAGACCAATTCCTTGTCTTTCCGTTTCTAATAATAACTGATTAACACCATCTGACTTTACTGCTGTTAAATCTTTAGTTAATTCAGTGATTCGAATGTCACCACAACCAGAAATAACAAATACACGGTCATTATCAAATAAAAGTGCCGGATCATGATAGAGCCCATCAATAGTCGAACGTTGCCAATCTCCACTTTCTATATCTGTTGTTCGGTAAACATAAAATTTTTGGGTATCATTGCAGGAAAAACATAAGTAGAAAATGCCATTATGGTAACGTAAGCTTGTTGCCCATTGTCCTTGGCCGTAATTGTTTTTTCCATCTACTAAGTGATATGCATCATTGCTTTCAATTTGATCATATACATAGCCAATGATTTCCCAATTAGCTAAGTTTTCTGATTTCATAATTGGACATCCTGGCATTGTATGCATACTTGTACTAATCATATAAAAAGATGAACCTACCCTAATAACATCAACATCAGGTACATCAGCCCAAAAAATTGGGTTTGTAACAGTCGTCTTCATAATCTTTTATCCCCTTCAGCTTTTTTATCTTGAGTGATTACTGTAACAATAGCGTTTCCATTCATAATTATCAACATGTGATAGTCAAGCTTTAACACCCCTCAAAGTCTACATTACCAAAAATACAACAAAAAATCCAAAACAACTAACCAGCTGCTTTGGATTATGCGAATTGTTTAACATACTTCATTTATATTACTCTTTTAAATAGCATTAGCCTTATTCATTCAGATCTAACGTTTCACCTTTTACTAAATAAAGAATACTCTCAGCGATGTTCGTTAAATGGTCACCAAAACGTTCGATATATCTAGCTGTATAGGCGATATGCATAACATGCTGAATTTTTTGCGGGTTGTTAGCTGATAAATCTAACATTCGCTCTAATACTTGATCAAACATGCGATCAATTGAATCATCAAGTTCTGATAATTGCTTCGCTAACTTATAATCTTCATTTTTATAGCTCTCTATCGCCAAATCTAACATTTCATAAGCGACCTCACACATATCCTTCAAGGCAAGATCAATTTCAAGCTCATGATCATCACCTAAAACAAGTGTTGATCGTGCAATATTCCGAGCATTATCTGCCATTCTCTCAAGATCCGTTGAAACACGGAGTGCAACAATTAATCGACGCAAATCAGATGCAACAGGTTGTTGTTTTGCAATTAATAGAATTGCAGCATCATTAATATCGAGATCAAGTTGGTCAATTTTCGCATCTGCTTCAATGACATCAGTTGCTAATGCTAAGTCTTTTTCATAAATCGATTGCACTGCTCTTTCAAGTTGAGAACGCGAACCTTTGGCCATCTCAACAATTTTACCTTGTAATTTTTCAAGTTCGAAATCAAATTGTTTACGTATTGTCATGATAACTTCCTCCTATTATCCGAATCGCCCAGTAATGTAATCTTCAGTCCGCTGATCAGATGGTGTTGAAAATAATGTGTTCGTCTCGTCATACTCAATTAATTCACCATTTAACATAAATGCTGTTCGATCAGAAATTCGGGCAGCTTGTTGCATATTATGTGTGACAATTACAATTGAATACTTCTCTTTTAATTCATTGATTAGCTCTTCAACTTTTAGTGTTGACTTAGGGTCTAAAGCAGAAGTTGGCTCATCCATTAAAATGACGTCTGGCTCAATCGCTAATGCCCTAGCAATACAAAGACGTTGTTGCTGTCCTCCTGAAAGACTTAGCGCGCTGTCTTTTAGGCGATCTTTAACCTCGTCCCAAATAGCGGCACCACGCAAGCTTCGTTCGACAATTTCATCAATCTGCTTCTTATCTTTCATGCCATGAATTTTTGGTCCATAAGCGACATTTGCATAAATCGATTTAGGAAATGGTGTTGGCTTTTGAAAAACCATCCCAACATTTGTTCTGAGTTGCTCAACTTGAAAGTCCTTTTCAAGGATCGAGCGACCACGATAGTGAACTTCTCCTGAAATTCGTACAGATGGGACAAGCTCGACCATTCGATTTAATGTTTTTAGCAATGTTGATTTACCGCAACCAGAAGGGCCAATAATTGCCGTTACTTTTTTTTCATAAATCGGTAAGTTGACGTTTCTTAATGCTTGGGTTTCGTGATACCATAAATTTAAATCAATCGTTTCGTACACTTTAGGCTTTTCTATATGTCTATCTTTATTTACCGTCATCGCTGAGCTATACCGCATGACTCCACTCCCTTTTTTTAACAATAAGAAAAGAAATGACTATTTTATATTTGAAAAAAGTCATTTTTAGTAGTTATCTTTATCATACACATTATAACGTCAGAGTTTAAAGTAAATATTAAGCGTCTGTTAACTTTGTGTAAATTTACAAACCGGATGAAAAAATTGTCTAACGTTGGTTGCTGTCGATGACGATTGTGACAGGGCCTTGATTCGTTAAGGAGACATCCATCATTGCACCAAATTCACCTGTTTCAACTTTTACACCAAATGATTCGATTTGTTGATTAAAATAGCGATATAAGCAATCCGCTTGTTCTGGTCTTGCTGCTTCAATAAAACTTGGACGTCTACCTTTTCGGGTATCACTGTATAAAGTAAATTGGGAAATTGACAACACTGATCCATCAACATCTAACAATGATTGATTCATTTTGCTCGCTTCATCTTCAAAAATTCTCAGATGAACAATTTTCTTTGCCAAATAGTCAGCATCCGCTTCAGTGTCATTATGTGTGATACCTAATAATATGACTAAACCATGATCAATTTGACCGATCGTTTGATCAGCGACTGTTACACTAGCTTGATTTACTTTTTGAATCACAACTCGCATTTAACTAGACCCCTTTTACTGGACGACACGCTCAACCGTGTATACATCTTTAATCTGTTTAATTTGCCCAACAGCTTGTTTCAAGTGATTAATATCATTAATTAAAATCGACAAATGAATCATCGCAATCTTGTTTCGATCTGTTTTTCCTTGAACACCAACAATATTTGTCCCGTGTTCATTCACGGTTTGCAAAATATCATTTAATAAACCGCGTCGGTCATAAGCTGATATTTCTAAATCAACCTGATATTGCTTCGTCTCTGACTCACCAGTTTCCCATCTAACTTCCAAGAGCCGATCTCTAATATCATCGTCATTTAAATTTGGACAGTTTTTTCTATGAACAGATACGCCTCGTCCTTTGGTAATGTAGCCAATAACCTCGTCACCTGGAACCGGATTACAACACTTAGCCAGCCTTACGAGTAGATTATCAACACCTTCTACAATAATACCCGTTTCCTTTCGGCGACTGCTTTTCGCAACTGTTTTCTTCTTAACTTGATCTAGTGAAGAACTTAAATCTTTCTTTTGCTCACGCAATTTATCCGTCAAGCGTGTCGCAATTTGAGATGCTGTGATCCCTTGATAACCAACAGCAGCCCACATATCATCAATACTTATAAAGTTGAACCGCTCGGTTACTCGTTGCATATTCTCTTCAGTAAGGACATCCTTTAACTCATAACCCATATTTCGGATTTCCTTTTCAATCATTTCTTTCCCTTTGACCACATTCTCTTCACGCTGTTGTTTTTTGAAAAATTGTTTGATCTTGTTTCGCGCTTGTGATGTTTGGGTCATGTTTAACCAATCTCGCGATGGTCCATAAGAATGTTTTGAGGTTAGTACTTCAATGATGTCACCATTTTTCAATTGGTAATCTAACGGTTCCATCTTTCCATTGACACGTGTTCCAATCGTATGATTCCCAACCTCAGTATGAATTTTGTAAGCGAAGTCAATCGGAATTGAACCTTTAGGCAACTCAATGACGTCCCCATTTGGTGTAAAGACATAAACCATATCCGCGAATAACTCAACTTTAAGTGACTCCATAAATTCTTCAGCATCGTTTGTTTCACTTTGCGATTCAAGAATTTCTCTAAACCACGCAAGTTTTTCTTCTGGATTATCCTTACCTGGCTTAGCTGATTTCCCTTCTTTATACGCCCAATGCGCTGCAATCCCATATTCAGCAATTTCGTGCATATCTTTCGTCCGAATTTGCACTTCTAATGGTGCACCTTTTGGTCCAATTACTGTTGTATGAAGCGATTGATAAAGGTTTGGTTTCGGCATCGCAATATAATCTTTAAAGCGACCAGGCATCGGTTTCCAACAGGTATGAATAATCCCGAGCACAGCATAGCAATCTTTAATGCTATCAACGATGATCCGAACAGCTAATAAATCATAAATTTCATTAAACTGTTTATTTTGGAGCATCATCTTACGATAAATACTATAAATATGTTTTGGTCTTCCCGAAAAGTCCGCTTTAATTCCAACGTTCTCAAGTTGATTTTGAACCTCAACCATAACTTCTTCAATATAGCTTTCACGCTCTTCACGCTTTTGTTGCATTAAATTGACGATTCGATAGTATTGTTGAGGATTCAAATATCTGAGCGCGACATCCTCTAATTCCCATTTAATTGCAGAGATTCCTAAGCGATGTGCGAGCGGCGCGAAGATTTCTAGCGTTTCATTCGCAATTCTGCGCTGTTTTTCCGGTGGTAAATATTTCAATGTCCGCATATTATGGACTCGGTCAGCTAATTTGATTAAAATAACCCGGATATCTTTCGACATCGCAATAAACATTTTTCGGTGGTTTTCTGCTTGCTGTTCTTCTTGTGATTTATATTGAATTTTCCCTAATTTCGTTACCCCATCTACAAGCATTGCAATTTCTTCGTTAAATTCTTCTTCGATATCTATAATCGTTTTGTCAGTGTCCTCGACAACGTCATGTAAAAAACCACTAGCAATTGTCTCAGCATCTAAACCTAGTTTTGCTAATATGCTTGCTACTTGAACAGGGTGAATAATGTATGGTTCGCCAGAGCGCCGGTATTGATTTTCATGGGCTTTATAGGCATACTCAAAAGCATGACGAATTAAATTAATATCATCATCTTTGAGATATGATGCAATTTCGATAACGTCCTCCAGTGTCAATATCTTTTCTCTTGACATTTATGATCACCCTAATTCTTGTTTGATATATTTTGCTTATTACTTATTCGGTGTTCCCTATTTTATTCATAGCAAACACATTCGTTCCTTATATTCTATCGCATTTAAGAAAAACATTTCAAGCAACTTTTTTTAAAATGATTAAATTGTATTTCTATAAACCGATCTGATAGCGATTGTGTGAGTACTTTTCCAATTAAACTCAGAATTTGTTAATCCATATAAGGAAAGCGCACCTAGTTGAGGTACGCTATGTTTAAAGATTAATTATATTCCATTAAAGTCAACACATCATAGCCATCTAATTTGTCTCGACCATTTAAATAGCCAAGTTCAATAAAGAATGCACAACCAACAACAATTCCGCCGAGTGCTTCTACAAGCTTAACTGTCGCTTCGATCGTTCCACCTGTCGCTAATAAATCATCAGTAATCAGCACACGCTGTCCCGGAGTGATCGCATCCTTATGAATCGTCAACACATCTTGTCCATATTCCAAACCGTAATCCACTTTAATGACTTCACGTGGTAACTTACCTTCTTTACGAACTGGTGCAAAACCAATCTCTAGAGCATATGCGACTGGACAACCAACAATAAAGCCTCTTGCTTCTGGCCCCACGATTAGATCAACCTGCTTATCCTTTGCATACTGAACAATCTCATCAACAGCTGATTTATAAGCAGTCCCATTATCCATTAATGTTGTAATATCTTTAAATTGCACGCCTTCTTTTGGCCAATCCTCGACCAATGTAATAAATTGTTTATAATCCATCTACTTCTTCCTCCTTGATCCTTGCATCTTGCTCAATTTGTTCCATTAACCACGTTTTTAATTGTTGGTAATTTGAATAATAAAGCAAATCTTGTTTTTCCTTTTGTCTTAAACCCTTTTGATAAAAATTTGATTCTGTTAATTGCTGCTTCTCTACCGAATCATTTAATGAAAAGACTTCATTATCTATTTTAACAAACTTTAGCTCATAAAACACATTTAAGATAAATTCAATTTTTTCATGACTCCAACCTCTATAGTTGGCAACTTGCTTTTGTTCAAGTTGATGATTATACTTTTTCCGTTTCATTAAAAAGCCATAAAACCATTTAAAATCATCACGTGAAGGAAAAGCAGTCCAATCCTTTTGTCCATCTAAATTATAGCACGTATAAATATTGTTTGGTTTAATTTTCGACAATATTTGTGACAGTTCATTTAATTCATTTGGTAAATCAATTAAGACTAGATCAGTGACTTGCTCTAGATTTTCCAAATCAAGTTGATCTAATGGCGTAACTTTTAAATTTGTTTCGAGTAATTGTTTTTGAAAACTAAGACACAAATAATCCTGATCATTTAAGTGTTGTAACTGATTGTGCCAAAATTTCGAACCACGGTAGTCAAATAATTGGCGATCTTTTACTTGCAAATCTTTCACGAGTAATTGCAACGAGCGCGTGCCGTTCCACTCATTAATTTGCAATTCACCAACAACTTCAAGTTCGTCATTTGGTGAGATTCTTGGTAAATAATCACCGAGTCCAAATGCAATTGATGAAAGCTTTTGATTATCTTGCTCTAATGCAAATTTTAAATGATTTTTTTTAGCACCTATTTGTTTTAATTCCTGTGGCTGACCTGTTAAATGAAAGTACGGTTTAGGGTTTGCCATCCCAAATGGTGACAGTTGATTGATTTGATTAACTGTTTCAAGTGATAATTGTTCGATATTAAGCGACAATTCAACCTCAAGTTGTTCTTTAAAGTCTTCAGGTTTCAGTTTTTGACTAGCTAGCTGATTAAATGATCTTCTCAGTTGATCAACTTGATCAATCTCTGTTGTCAGACCAATTGCTTGAGCATGCCCACCAAAGCGAATCATTTGCTCGTGAATCTCCATCCCATTTTCGAACAGATCAAAAGCGGCAATACTTCGCCCAGATCCTTTTGCAATGCCTTCATCAGATTTCAACGTTAAACAAATTGCCGGACGCTGATAAGTTCGAACAAGTTTTGAGGCAACGATTCCTAACACGCCTTCATTCCAACCTTCTTTAGCGACGATGATGACTGAATGATTGATGTCTTTTGTTTGCTCAACGATAGTGATCGCTTCTTCGGCAATTTGACTCACAATTTCTTGGCGTTCTTGATTAATTAAGTTGATTTCAGTCGCTAATGATTGGGCTTCCTCTGGATCACGAGTTAAGAGTAATTGTACAGCTGGATAGGCACTCTCTAATCGCCCGACCGCGTTTAAACGTGGGGCAAGCGCAAACCCAACATGCTGTTCATCTACTTCGCCATTAATTGAGGCCACCTCTTTTAAAGCGCGCAGACCTGGTCGGTCAGTTTTAGACAAATGATCGAGACCGTGTTTAACCAAAATTCGATTTTCATCGATTAGTGGGACTAAGTCAGCAATCGTACCAATCGCGACTAAATCAAGAAATTGCTTAGGAAAATAACCAAGTAAAAAATGAGCTAGTTTAAAAGCAACACCAACACCGGCCAACTCTTTAAATGGGTAATCATCTGATACTTTTGGATGGACAATCGCATGTGCGACTGGTAATTCTTCTTGAACCTCATGGTGATCCGTAATAATCAGATCAAGACCAAGTTCCTTGGCAGTTTCCGCTGCTTCAAAGGCAGCAATTCCAGTATCGACAGTAATGATTAAACTGAATCCTTGATTTTTAGCTTGTCTAAAAGCCTCGGAATTCGGACCATAACCTTCAGTGAAGCGATTAGGAATATAGTAGTCACACATCGCTCCTAACTCATTTAAGGCTTCAACTAAAATCGTTGTCGCAGTCACACCATCAGCATCGTAATCACCAAACACAAGAATACTTTCGCCCTGTTCAATTGCTTGTTCGATTCTTTGCTTACTTTCAACTAAACCAGCTAATAATTTCGGTTGATGAATGTCTGCTAATTGTGGATTTAAAAATTGTTTAATTGAATTTTCTTCTGTCAAACCACGATTACGAAGCAACTGATCAATCAGATCAAGTTCCTCAACTTCACTCTGCTTATATGTAAAATTCCAACTCATTTGACTCTCTAACATAAATTCACCCCTGACTTAACTAGTATACTAAAGTAAGTCAGGGGGTTCAATCATGATAACTATTTATTATTTTTGTTCATCAATTAATTCCACTTCGGTTATCTCTTCAACTTCAGCGTCTGCATGATAGACCTTATTCATGCGCAAGTTTTGATTTTCCGTTTCTAATGCTCGCATTTTCTTTCTTAATTTAATAAATTGATAAATACTGAAACCACCCGTCATTAAGCTACCAAATAACGCCGAACTCAAAATAACTAAAATCAGTGGTGATTCTGTTGTAACAAATAAATAATTCACTTCAACGGGAGCAACATTAATAACTGCAAAGACTGCAATAATTAGCGCAAATACTAAAGCAGAAATTATATAAATTTGGCTTTTCATTCTGATCACCTCAATAACTTATTTTATGCGATTGATTTCCCCTTAAAACACGACTTAATTATTCCTTCCACAAACTGATCCAGACTAAACTTGTGGCCCTTGGATCCGTTTCTTTTCTTCATAAACAATCGGCTTTTCTTTAATTGTTTTACCACGCCAAGCGGCCCATAATGGTCCAGCAATGAACATCGAAGAAAACATCCCTGCAACTAAACCGACAAGTAAAGCGATTGAAAAGTTTGTAATTGCACTCGCTCCAAAAAACAGGATCAATACGACAGTGAAAATAATCGTTAAACTTGTGTTCATACTTCTATAAAATGTTTGCAACAGGCTATCGTTAACAATCGCTTTTAATTGTTCATATGAGCGAACCCGTTTTTGTGCCTTCATATTTTCCCTAATACGGTCGAAGACAACGATCGTAGCATTAATAGAATACCCGATGATCGTTAAAATTGCAGCAATAATTGTCGCATCAAATTCTATTTGGAAAATACTAAAGACTAAAATCATCACGATCACGTCAAATAATAATGCTGCAATAGCTGTAACCGCAGAGTAAAATTCAAATCGAATCGCGATATAAATAACAATAAAGACTGCTGCAATGCCTAATGATAGCAACGCATTACGAACGAGTTCTCGACCGACTACTGGTGATACGGTACTTGCATTGATTTCAGCCTCATGATGGTCACTAAATTGAGCTCTTATGTTCGAAACCGTTTCTTGATCTAATGGATCACTAAAACGAACAACCGCAATTTCATTTTGATTACCTGAATAGGATAACGAATGATATTCTAGGTTCAACTGCTCGAATTCATTTTGAATCGTTTCTTCTGACAAGCTTTCAGTAGATGTGATATCAATCCTCGTTCCAGAGGTGAAATCAACACTTAAGTTTAAACCAAAAATCAAGAATGACAAAAGACCAACAATAGCTAGTCCAAGACTAACAGAACTATATTTTTTCCAATGATTAACGAAATTAACATGTTTACCAAATATCTTCGGTGTGACTGGTGATGAATCACTAATCGCTCGAATCAAAGATGCTTTCAGACCAAACCATGAATAGCGATCGTTTAAGAAGCGACTTTTCACCCACAGACCTAATAAAAAGCGAGAAACGAAAACTGATGTAAATAAACTAAGCACAATACTAACAATAAGTAATGTCGCAAAACCTTTTACTGAACTTGTTCCAAAAACAAATAACACACCGGCAGCGATTAGCGTCGTTAAGTTCGCATCAATAATTGACGTGAGTGAGTTTTTATTCGCTGCTTCAAATGCAGACGTAACACTTTTCCCTAAAATTAGCTCTTCTTTCATTCGTTCATAGGTGATAATGTTGGCATCGACAGCCATCCCAACACCTAAAATCAAAGCCGCAATTCCAGGAAGTGTGAGTACGCCATTCATCCAGCCAAAGACGAGAATCACTAAATAAACATATAAACTCAATGTAATGACAGAAATAAAGCCTGGGAATCGATAAACAATAATCATGAATATAAAAACTAATAAAATCCCAATCGCACCGGCAATAACCGTTTCACTTAGAGCATCGAGGCCAAATTGGGCACTGACAGATGTAGAATATTCTTCGATTAAATTCACTGGTAATGAACCTGCATTTAATATATCTGCTAGTTGTTGAGCAGACTGAACCGTGAAGTTTCCGTCAATTTGAACATTCGTTTCATTAAGGACTTGGCGAATCATTGGTGCTGAAATAAATTTAGGGTTACTTTTTTCAGCTTCTAGATAAAAGTCATCGCCTTCTTCATAATCTAACCAAATAACTAAAATATTCGGTAAATCTGGGTCTTCTAAAATCGTCCGAGTCACGTCACCAAATTGTTGTCCACTTTTTAATTGCAAGGAAACAATCGCTTGATTTGATGTTGGGTCATAATCTTGTCTTGCCCCACCTTCTACTAAATCAGATCCATCTAAATATTCTGTTCCTTCGGTGTCACGAAACGAAAGTCGAGCTGACGTCGCCAATAATTCACGTGCTTCCTCTTCATTGTTAATGCCAGCGAGTTGAACGCGGATTCGGTTTGGCTCTTCAATTGTGAAATTCGGTTCGTTCACACCTAATACATCAACACGTTGGCGTAGTGATTGAACAGTTGCTTCAAGAACGGTTAAATTTATTTCTTGTTCTTCATCAATTGGCTCAACTTCATATAAAATTTCGACGCCACCTTGTAAGTCTAAACCTAATTTTAAATTTCCAGCTGCATCAAACACGGTTAATCCAATTACAACCGCTAATGTTACTAAAATAATCGCAAAACTAATCAAACGATTTTTCTTAATCATAATCCTCTTTTCCTCCTAAATGACCGATAAACTCTAAATCATAGCGCTTTCTTTATGTTTTAGCAATTTTCACTGAACACTTACAGATCGGTAACTGCAGCGATTGATGCCATTAAATCATCTGATTGGTATGTTTCCATTGTTATATAAGACATATAAAGGTGGCCACTTAGATGAAACACATCCTCAACGACTTCGTGAAGCTTCATGATTTTTTCTTTACGCCAAACTTTAACTAACAGACAGTTCCATACAGTTTCAGCTGTGACATCACCGTAACCAAACAGACGGAATTCTTCTGCCTTACTTTCAATCACCCTATGTATTATAGGCTTCCAATCTTCAACGTGTTTTTCAATCATGTTATGCCCTCCTTAATTCAGATAAATCCATCAACTTGTCATGCTTGTACAGTCACTGTGCATATACTCCATTGTATATGAATTTTATAACTTTGAGAAGGTAGGATTTTAGAATTATGACGAAGCAATCTTTTTTAAAAGGAACAGTCATTCTAATCGGAGCAGGGCTAGTCACAAGAATCATTGGCTTTTTCAATCGAATTATTATGGTAAGGTTGATCGGTGAGGAAGGAATTGGCTTGTACAACATGGCGATTCCAACATTATTTTTAGTTTATACATTGTCTCAAATCGGCTTACCAACAGCAATCGCCAAACGAGTTGCCGAAGCGAATGCACAAAATAATCATCATCAAGTCAAAAGGATTTTAATCGGCTCGTTAATTTTAACTGCTGGCTTAAGTTTACTATTCGTCGCACTAATTATTGTCACGGCTCCTTATTTGGCAAAATATTTACTCACCGATACGAGAACGGTCTATCCATTACTTGCGATGACGCCAATGATTCCAATTACCGGGCTCACCTCAGTTTTACGTGGTTACTTTCAGGGTATGCAAAATATGAAACCACAAAGCTATGCCCAAGTGATTGAACAAATCGTGAGAATTGCAACGATCTCATTGTTTGTGAATTTATTAATCCCTTACGGTATAGAATTTGCCGTTGTTGGGGCAATGTTGTCTGGTATAGCAGGGGAATTGATTTCATTTCTTTATCTGTTGAGCTATTTTAAACTTAAAAAAGCAACCCAGTTAAGAAGCCGTTTTCTGCTCTCATTTAAAAAAGGACAAGAGACGATTAAATCACTCTTTTCAATTGCAATTCCAAGTACAGGGAGTCGATTAATCAGCTCATTATCTAGTTTTTTAGAACCTATTTTGGTTGCTCAAAGTCTCGCCTTTGCAGGTTTTACAACAGCTGTGATCACAAAGCAATATGGCCTATTAACAGGTTATGCAATGCCATTATTATTTTTCCCAACATTCATTACCCATGCATTGGCAATTGCATTGATTCCAAACATTAGTGAGGCAGATGCTAGAAATGCGCATGTGACGATCCATTACCGGATTAATCAGGCGATTCGAATTTCGTTCGTATCTGGTGCAATTGCTACTGTCATCTTATTGCTTTTTAGTGAACCAATTCTTGAGTTAATGTATAGTAATAGCCAAGCGAGTGATTTAATCAGGTTTTTAGCACCATTTTATTTATTTGTTTATCTTCAATTCCCGTTGAATTCAGCTTTACAAGCATTGGATTATGCTAAAGTCGCGATGTGGAATACATTGATTGCAACAATTGTGAAGTACATCATTTTAGTTATCTTTACAAGTCAAGTCAAATTCGGACTCTACGGAACCGTTCTCGCATTAGCTGTTACTGCAATTTTAACGACACTGCTTCATTACACGAGTTTAAAGAAATTAATCGATTATCATTTTGGGCTGATCAATCTGGTTAAAATGATCTGTTTGTTTACGATGACATACTTGACCGGAAAAGGGTTGATGCTTTTGATCCCAAATTATCAAGTGAATCCCGTCAATTTATTAGCTCTAATTATTATCCTAACTACGATTTATCTAGGCTATGTTTTTTTATTGAAAATCATTAGCTTTGAGGAATTAAAACCATTATTTAGAAAACGCTAATCAGTTTGAACAGCTTTTTCTGTATCTAAGTTAATAAACCAATGGTTGGCGCTATCTAATGTGCAATAAAAAATCTGATCAATTTGATCATAACCCTGCCTACTTAATTCAGCTTTTAACCATTGTTTAGACTTGTCAATCATTTTAAGTGCATCTTCCATAATTTCACCATCAGCTATAAGCAAATGAACATAGCCAGTTGATTCTGGTTTTTCTTTTGCAAACACAGATAACTTTCCAGATGGTTCTAAAATGGCATATTCAACATCCTGAACACATTTGATCCCTTTTTCATGCAGTTGAAGCATGAGATCATCAAAATTATAGCGGTGACTTTGCATCTCTTTTTTGTCAATTTTTCCATTCAAAATAAGAACAGATGGCTTGCCTTCAAACCAGTCACGGAATTTTTTGCTTTTTAATGAAATTCGAGCGGTTACACGTTGAATGACAACGAGGACGAACATGGGAGCGATCGAAGCATACATTGGCTTTGACGTATCTTCAATTACAACGACAGCCAACTCTGCCATCATAATCGAGATCACAATATCTAATAAGCTTAACTCACCAATTTCACGCTTACCCATCAAACGAAAAAATAAAACGATAATGCCATAGGTTAAGAAAGTGCGACTAACAATCAACCACATTGATGATCACCCACTTTAATTAAATAATCGTGACCATTAAATTTCCCAATTTAGCTGAATTTATGTAACCCACCTTATCTGGCAAAGTCTATTTTAATTTTTCCAATCATATATTAATAACAAAGATTTGGACAAGATCTAGGGAGGAGACATTATTGAAACAACGTTTAACGGCAGTTATGTATGGCTGGCTATCGATTGTGATTTTGCTACTACTCACAAGTATGACACTTGCTTTATTTTTACGTTTTACATCGTTAACAAATCCTTTGTTGAATCAACTAGCAGTGATGGCGAGTTTTCTAATTTTATTTATCAGTGGTTTAATTAGTGGGATTAAAGCAAAGCAAAAGGGTTGGATTATTGGAATGATGTTAAGTTTGAGCTATAGTCTAGTCATTTATCTGTTTCACTTTTTAGGCTATGGTGAGCATTTTACATTCACACAACTGCTTTATCATTTAGGTTTTTTAATGATTACAATCGTCGGGTCTATATTCGGCGTCAATTTAACTGGCTCAAAAGAAGTGAATTAATAACACAAGCCATAAGGTTGATACCTTATGGCTTGTGTTTTGTTATCGTTTAAATTATGAAAATTGAGGCTATAATCCCTAGTGCGCCGATAAGTGCTAAAATTAGCACAGGTAACTTCGGCATTTGTTCATCATTTTCCATTGCTTTACCAAACATGAAAAATACAAATGGATGAACAAGGAAAGTCATTGAAAAAGTAAATGTGATTAGTCCTGCTACTTCCGCACCAAACATTCCTTCTTGAACTCCAGCAAATAAACCAAAGTGCGAGATTGCCGACGCTTTAGCCATCACGCTGTAATCGAGCGCCATTTGACTGAGGCTTAATAAGATCAACCCGCCGAATATAGCGATAATTTGCCAGCCGAAGCCAAATTGTAATAATGACTTCATTTCCATGCGATCATCTTTGTTGGGCTTTCTAATGTTTTGCAGCCCAATGACTAATAAAATAAAACCAATCACTAGCATAATAATTGAAGGGATCATTAAAAGTGAGCCACGATCCATACTCAAACCTAGGATTGAAAAAACAAAAGCGTGCATGGCAAAGGGAATATTAACGAGCATAGGGGCACGATTTGCAGCACGCTTCCCTAAGTCACCCGCTGTACAAGCGCCCGTTAGACCAGTATGTGATAATGCTCCTGCCATCCCTGGTGCTAAATTACGAACGGCTCTTGTTTTACCGATGTAAATTAATAGTGCCATTCCTCCGAACATCCAAAATAGTTGACCAAAGAATCCATAACCTAGTACAGCACCAGTACCTTCCATTTCAAACACTTCCATAATCCGTGATCCACCAACAGTAAATGTACCTGCTAGTACTGCAGGAATACCTGCAAATAGAAGTGCTTTGATTGTCGGACCAAAAACATATTTATAAAAGATTGCGCCTAGTGCTGTCGCAATAACCATTGCAAAAAATATTGATGGCAATGAGATCAGTTCTTTAATAAATTGTGATAAGTGGAAAGACATAACTAGAATCCCGATAATAACGATAATTTCAAGTAAGCCTTTACGAATATACAAAGGTTTCTCTAAAATTTTTGCTTTATTATCGATTAATATAATCGCTCCAACTAGTCCTAAGTAAGCCATGATCGGATAATAATTACTTAAATCACTTTGATTTAATCCTAAAATTAAGCGACTTGTCGCCTCAATCCCAATTAGTAAGAAAAATGAACGAACGGTAAGAACGAGTTGTGTTCTTGTTGTCCCTAAAACTGCTTCCTCTTCATTATGTATCAGTAGTTCTTTTACTGCACCCGTTTTATTACCAAATATTTTCCTGATTTCCTGTCCACCAACAAAGAATGTGACAATTAATGCAATATTAGTCGTTTGTGAAACTAATTCAAGTACTGGGAACTCCTTTAGTCCTGGTGTTGCAATGTCACTAACGACGAGTAAAAAGCCCATTAATAATCCAAAAATAACGATAATTAAAATTGGCGAATAACGCGTGCCAGCGACAACTGTCCTAGCAATTAAAATCATTGGAATTAATAATAATAATGTCAATACAAAGTGATTTAGTAATTGTAAACTTTCAACCTGTTGAATAAGTTGATCCACCGTATTACCCCTCTCTAAAATTTTTGAAAACGTATTCCGTCCAATAATACTTTGTTTTAGCTTGAGAGTAAATACAGTTAGCAGCTTGTTCAGAAATTGTTCACAATATTACATGTAAGTTAAGTAGGAGAATTTTTGCTTAGTGGAAGTAATCAAATAAAAAAGTAGTCAGCATCAGTCTGCTAACTACTTTTTTGATTAGTCTTCTGTTGTTGGTTCTTCAGCTTCAACGACATTTTTAATAGCTGATCGTTCGTATGTAAGTTTACGACCGCCACCTACGTCAATTTGAATTGATCCTTCATCAAGTGAATGAATCACACCATGAAGTCCGCCAATTGTAACAATTTTATCGCCTTTTTTCAAATCAGATTGCATTTGATTGACTGCTTTTTGTCGTTTTTGTTGTGGACGAATCAATAAGAAGTAAAACACAACCGCCATTAAAACAAATGGTAGAAGTAACCCGATAATTGATGGAGCTGCTTCAGCATTATTCAGTAAAATGAGATGTTCCATTATTATTTCACCTACCTTTCAATTAGAAGTTTTTTGCATCAGGTTTATTAAACCCATAGTTTTCAAAGAATTCTTCCCTGAAATCACCAAGTCGATCTGCTTTGATTGCTTCACGTACTTGCTCCATTAAGTTTAACAGAAAATATAGATTATGATAAGTCGTAAGTCGCAAACCAAGAATTTCATCTGTTTTAATTAGGTGTCTAATATATGCACGAGTATAATTTTTACACGTATAGCAATCACAGTTTGGATCTAGCGGTGAAAAATCACGAGCAAATTTTGCATTTCGGACAACTAAACGACCTTGAGACGTCATCAATGTCCCATTTCGGGCAATTCTTGTCGGTAAAACACAATCAAACATATCAATTCCGCGAATTGCACCATCAATTAGTGAATCGGCAGAACCAACACCCATTAAGTAGCGTGGTTTGTCTGTTGGTAAGAACTGTGTCGTATACTCAACCATCTCATTCATAATCTCTTTCGGCTCACCAACCGACAGTCCACCAATTGCATAACCCGGGAAATCAAGAGAGGTTAGGTCTTGTGCACTTTGTTTACGAAGATCTTTATATTCTCCACCTTGAACGATTCCAAATAATCCTTGATCTTCAGGACGTTGATGAGCTGCCAAACAACGTTCAGCCCAACGACTCGTTCGTTCAACAGAGTCCTTCATATACTTATGTTCAGCTGGAAATGGTGGACATTCATCAAAAGCCATCATTATATCTGAACCGAGCGCATTTTGAATCTGAGTCGCTTTCTCGGGTGTTAAGAACAATTTTTCACCACTGATGTGATTTCTAAAATGGACACCTTTTTCTTCAATCTCACGTAGGTCGCTCAGACTGAATACCTGAAAACCACCAGAATCTGTTAAGATTGGGCGATCCCAATTCATGAACTGATGTAACCCACCAGCTTCTTGTACAATATCCTCACCAGGTCTAAGCCATAAATGATACGTATTTGACAAAATAATTTCTGCGTTAATAGCCTTTAATTCTTCAGGTGTCATCGTCTTCACTGTCGCAAGTGTTCCCACCGGCATGAAAATCGGTGTCTCAAATGAGCCGTGTGGTGTATGGACCCGGCCCAATCGTGCACCTGTTTGTTTACATGTTTTAATTAATTCATATCTGATTGCAGTCATTCTCTCACTTCTTTCTTTTGAAAAATTATAAAATCAGCATCGCATCGCCAAAACTAAAAAATCGATATTCTCGCTCAATTGCTGTTTGATAAGCTTTCATCACAAACTCACGACCAGCTAACGCACTAATCAACATGATTAATGTTGATTTTGGCAAATGGAAATTCGTAATCATCCCATCGATTGCTTTAAATTGATAAGGTGGATAAATGAAAATCGATGTCCACCCACTCGTCGCAACAATCTCACCATCATTTTCACTTGCGATCGCCTCAAGTGATCGAGTTGACGTCGTGCCTACTGCAATAATTCGCCCATTTTTTTGTTTCGCTTGATTTATTTTTGCTGCTTCAGTTGCTGATAAATGATAATATTCACTGTGCATATCGTGATCTTCAATCGACTCTACGCTAACAGGGCGAAATGTACCTAATCCAACATGAAGTGTGACAAACGCAATCTCTATCCCTTTGGCAGTAGTTTTTTCTAAAAGCTCTTTAGTGAAATGTAAGCCTGCTGTTGGTGCCGCTGCTGAGCCTTCTGCTTCTGCGTAAACCGTTTGGTAGCGGTCTTGGTCTGCCAATTGTTCCTTAATATAAGGTGGTAGTGGCATTTCACCTAGTTCAGTTAATACTTCGAGAAAGATCCCTTCATAGTCAAAGCGAACAATTCGACCGCCGTGGTCAAGCAGTTCCGTACATGTCGCAACTAACTTGCCGTCACCAAAATTAATTTGTGTACCGACTTTAATTTTTTTGGCAGGCTTAATCAAGACTTCCCAGTGGTCATCTTCTTGTTGATGTAACAACAGTAGTTCAATTTTTGCCCCTGTATCTGCTTTAATCCCGTATAATCTTGCTGGCAAAACCTTCGTATTATTCAAAACGAGGCAATCGCCAGGCTTAAGGTAATCCAATAAATCACTAAAATGACGGTGCTCAAGGCTTTCATTTTTACGATTTAGGACGAGCATTTTTGATGCCGTTCTATTTTCAAGTGGGGTTTGAGCAATTAGCTGCTCAGGTAGGTCAAAATCAAAATCTTCTATCTTCATATTTATCTCCTAAACTAAATTAATCATTTGCTTTTGGTAATGGTCGATTAAAATGTTGATATGTTTTCTCTGTTGCAATTCTACCACGTGGCGTTCGTTGAATAAAACCTTTTTGCAATAAAAAGGGTTCATAAACGTCTTCAATCGTTTGCGATTCTTCACCGATTGTCGCGGATAACGTGTCTAAACCGACCGGTCCACCTTGAAAGGCGTCGATAATCGAGATCAATAATTTATGGTCAATGTGATCCAAGCCAATTTTATCGACTTGAAGCATTTGTAATGCATGTTGTGTTGTCGCTAAGGAAATTTCCACTTCACCTTTAACTTGAGAAATATCACGAACTCGCTTAAACAATCGATTCGCAATCCTTGGTGTCCCTCGGGAGCGACGAGCAATTTCAAGTGCTGCTTCTTGATCGATTGCCATGTCAAAAATCGTTGCGGTTCGCTCGACAATTTCACGTAAATCATCAATTTCATAATATTCCAAGCGACTAAGCACGCCAAACCGATCTCTAAGTGGTGCCGTTAATAGTCCTGCTCTCGTTGTTGCTCCAATTAAAGTAAACGGTGGTAAATCAATCCGCACAGACCTTGCTGATGGGCCTTGTCCAATAACAATATCTAAACAAAAATCTTCCATCGCAGGATAGAGAATTTCCTCTACCACTCTTGGTAGACGGTGGATCTCATCAATAAATAAAACATCGCCAACTTCAAGTGAGGATAGAATTGCCGCTAAATCGCCTGCACGCTCAATTGCAGGACCTGAAGTCGTCCTAAATTCAACGTTCATTTCGTTGGCAATAATCGAAGCCATCGTCGTTTTGCCGAGTCCCGGAGGTCCATAGAGCAAAACATGATCAAGTGGCTCATTTCTTAATTTCGCAGCTTCAATAAAAATCGCTAAGTTTTCTTTAGCCGTCGTCTGACCAATATATTGAGCTAGTCGCTGTGGCCTTAAGCTAAATTCCACTTCTTCTTCATCATCAAATTGTTCCCCAGTCACCATGCGTTCTTCCAAGTCTCTCACCTCAATTACGATTTCATTAACAGTGCTAAGCCAAGTTTAATTAACTCATCTGTATTTACCGATCCAGATTGTTTCAGCTGTGGTGTAATCGCTTTGAGTTCGCGATCACTATAGCCTAATGTTTTCAGGGCCTCGATCGTTTCAGCTACGACTTGCTGATCGATTGATTGGTTCGCTTGATTTGCTTGTCCACTTGTCTGATCAGACTGTTGTCTAATTTCAAACGGTAATTTCCCTTTTAAGTCTAAAATCATTTGCCGAGCTGTTTTTTTCCCAACACCAGGAAATTGTGTTAAAAACTTTTCATCCTCTTCTTCAATTGCGATGACAAATTCGTCGACTGAAATGTGTCCTACAATCGACAAACCACTTTTCGGTCCAATTCCCGAGACAGTAATCACATGAGTAAATAATGTTTTTTCATCATGGTTTCTAAATCCGTACAATAATTGTGCATCTTCCCGAACATGATGATATGTATTTATTTTAACTGTTTCGTTTAATTTATCTTGAAAATAAAATGGGTTGGCACAAATGATCTGATACCCGACACCATTCACATCGACAGTCACAGCCGAATCTGTTATTTCAACGAGTTCTCCCTTTATATATGCAATCACAATAAATCCGCTCCTAACATTTCACTATACTTGCTTAGCACCTATTTTACCACACAATCGTATGTTCGCCCAGATTTCCGAATTAAAATAAAAAAGAGCGCCGAATTAATCGGACTCTCCATGCACCTCTTCGCTAGGAACTTGATGACGAAATACATCAATCACTTCTTCATACGTCTGCTTCGAATCAATTTTAATTCCCTTTTTCAGTTGCTCTTGCTCTACTTCTGACAATCTTTCTATATCTAACTCATAAACCGTTTGGATATTCTGATTGTATTGCGGCTCACCTTCAAAGATCGCAAGCTGCTTTCCCGCTAACCCAAAGTAACCAACCTCTTTTAAATACGGCGAAATATCATTAACATACTCACGAAAAACCATTTGACCAACCTTCTGATCAATCAATTGATAGTTTTCATAAGCATACCAAAAATCCTCCATCGCTGTAATCGTCTCGGTATATGTTTCCGTATCCCTACGACCATCCAAATATTGTTTTTGCAAAACAATTTCAATCTGTGCCAGATCATCAGGATAATTCTCCGCCTTATTCACAACAACAGCCTCTTCCTCAACTGGTTCAGCCTGTTGAGTATAAAAATAAATCCCCAACATTAGTAAAATATTTAATGCTATTAAATATTTCATCTTATCCACCTCATATAAGAGAGTATTTACTTCATAGGATAGACAGAAAAAATATTTTTACACATTTTTTAAGGAAAAATAGCTCTGTACGAAAATAAAGTGAACGAATTTGTGGTTTGCAGCGAAACGATTTAAGAATATTTTGGTGAGGTTGAATACATTTTGTGAAAGTTGAATGCATTTCAGCGAACTTGAATGCATTTTGAGAAAGTTGAATGTATTTCGGCGAACTTGAATGCATTTCGAGAAAGTTGAATGCATTTCAGCGAACTTGAATGCATTTTAAGAAAGTTGAATGGATTTCGGCGAACTTGAATGCATTTCGAGAAAGTTGAATGCATTTCGGCGAACTTGAATGCATTTCGAGAAAGTTGAATGCATTTCAGCGAACTTGAATGCATTTTAAGAAAGTTGAATGCATTTCAGCAAACTTGAATGCATTTTAAGAAAGTTGAATGCATTTCAGCGAACTTGAATGCATTTTAAGAAAGTTGAATGTATTTCGGCGAAACTGTCTGTAAATTTAAGTTTTTGTTAAAGTTGATAAGTTATATTCTATTGCCTTGCGTCCGACTTGGTTAACCACTGGAAAAACCGATAAAATACGGTGAGTTAAGGTAGGACACTCCACCCCCAGCCACCATCGTGCGGTTCGGTTGTTAATTGTGGTGCCAAATAAACGAGTGTAGTCGCGGAGGGCCAAGTGATGTGCGGTTCGGTCGGACAATCCACATTGTGGGCATGTCCAAGTAGCGTAATGACGTCGCATAAAAACTTTTCGACAATCGCGACAGAGGACCCCTGGATTTAAGTCAGAAGGTTGAATCTGATATTCTGTAACCAAATCGACTGCCATCGGTTGATGCAATTTCGTTAGTAATGTTTTCATTTGTTTTAATTGGTGATTGTTGTAGCACTGCTGGCGGGACTTTTCCAAGATATTATTGATATAAAACGAGACTTCTTGGGCGACCATAACGTTTGCCGATGTAATTGATGTGTCGAGTTGGGTAGTATTGTGTGTGAATGCGACGAGCGGAACGATTGGCGCGCTAGGGAATCCATGCTGTCTGAGGATATACTCAAGTTGCTGTTTTTGGATCTCAACTTGATTTTCTGGGTTGTCAAAGGTGACTAATTGATTCGAGTACTGTTGGAGATATTGACCGTGTTGGTTTTTAGAAATTAATCCTTTGCGGTGCTTCGCTTCAATAATGAACAAGATTTCTGGTGTCGCAATGAGGTGGTCAGATTGGGTAAAAAATGTGCTCCCTTTGAGTCGCAATCCCGCAAGATGCATAACTTTTCGCGTTCGGATGAATTCAAAATGATAGCGGAGATTTTTCTCACCGAGGTAGCCGGCAAAATCTTTTCCTAACTGGGCCGCTAATTCTCGATAAGCTGGGAACGTCATTTTGAGTCGTGGCACAATCACTTCTAATTGCAGCAACCGCTCTGTTTTTCTTACTAATTGGTAAGTCATACGTTCATTCCTTTCAAAATAAATTTTATTAAAAACTCTCAACCCGCAAACAGGTTGAGAGTTCGATAATTATTATCTAACACTACTTCGTTAGGTGAATTTTTTATAAAAAATTCATGTCCGTTATTCAGCGTTGTGGTGCACATCTTGAACGTCATCCAAATCTTCGAGGCGTTCGATCAGACGTTCCATCTTCGCTTGATTGTCTTCGTCTAGCCCTGTATATGTGGTTGGGACGAATGTCACTTCAGCTGTATCGAGCTCAAATCCTTCGGCGACTAAAGCATCACGAACGTCTTTAAAGCTTTCGGTTTCTGTATAAATTTCAAAAACCTCGTCTGATGTTTCCATTTCATCTGCTCCCGCTTCAATCGCAGCAAGCATGACTGTATCTTCATCAGCATCAGTCGTTGAGCGGTCAATCACAATGTAGCCTTTGCGATTAAACATGAAAGCAACACAGCCGTTTTCACCTAGATTTCCACCACTTTTAGAGAAAGCATGGCGAACCTCAGCGGCTGAACGGTTTTTGTTGTCAGTTAATAACTCAACCATTACAGCGGTTCCGCCTGGACCGTAGCCCTCGTATGTGATTTCTTCGTAACTGACACCATCAAGTGTGCCCGTTGCTTTTTTAATATTACGTTCAATATTTTCGTTCGGCATATTTTCTGCTTTCGCTTTATCTATCGCTAAACGTAAGGCTGCATTTGTTTCAGGATCTGCGCCACCTTCCTTAGCCGCTACGTAAATATCCTTCGCTGCCTTCATAAAAGCTTTTCCACGCTTTGCATCCTGAGCATTTTTACGTCGTTGAATGTTCTTCCATTTTGAATGTCCAGCCATTGTTAAAAAACTCCTTTCACATTAAAAATAAACATTGTTTCATTTATATTTTATCACAGTAAGTCAACCATTAAATTTATCAGGCGTTGCGGCAATTTTTCGCTTATGCGCCGAACGATGATGCATGCGCTCAATAATTTCCCGATCACGTTCTGGAACAGACTCGCCCTTTAAATAGCGATCGATATAATCATAACTTGTCCCCATCTCGTCTTCATCTGTTTGACCTTCCCACAAACCAGCACTTGGTTGCTTTTCCGTAATCGCACTCGGAACCCCGACAAACTCAGCCATCTGTTTCACTTCATTTTTTGTTAAATGAACAAGTGGATTAATATCAACACCACCATCACCGTATTTTGTAAAATAACCCGTATACCACTCAGCAGCATTATCCGTCCCAACAACCAAATATTGATGATTCGTTGCAATCGTGTATAATGTCGCCATTCGTAAACGCGCTTTTAAGTTAGCACGCGCCAACTGATCGTGCTCCTGATTAAAAGTCGAGTGAACTTTTACAGTATCATGAATCGTTTGATAGAGTTGCTGATAGCTGTCGGTTAAGTCAATTGTTAGATCAGCAATTTGCGCCTGTTCGACGAGGGCACGGGCATGCTCAAGGTCTTCTGTCTGGCTTTCACACGGCATAATAACAGCAAGTGAATGATCCGGAACAGCTTGCTTAATTAAATTTGCGACAAGCGCCGAATCAAGCCCACCACTCAAGCCAACGACTAATCCTTTCACGTTCGCTTGCTTGAATTGTTCGCGAAGCCAATTAACCAAATAGTTTACTTTGCGCTCCATAAATAAGCTCCTTTAGTTAAAAAAATAATTGTCTGCTACCAATATTATTACTTAAATAAACTAAAGTTGCAATCACCTCGCAAAATCAAATCAAAAAAAATGAGCAACGCAAAATGATCTACGTTACTCAGTCAGCTCATCATTCAATTTTCCTCAGATTGATCGTCTCTCGGCGCATATGTCGCATAGTTATAATTGTACGGATATGATTGTTGCATTGGCCATTGCATCTGGTAGTATGGATTGTAAGCGAATTGCTGATTGGCGTTATCATCTGGCTGATCATTTAAATCTAATTCGCCCCACTTCTGATTAGATGGTTGAACGGCTCCCGGCTGCCATTGATAATTTTGATAACCGTAATATGGATTTAATGCTGCTGGATTTTGATACGCATCACAAGGATTCAACGGCATTTGTGGTGGACATGGCATCATCGAACATGGTAAACACGGCACCCACATCATGTTAGGTACATATTGTTGTTCAACCGGTTCAGTTTTTACAGGCTCCTGCTTCTCAATTGGCTGCGCCTGCTGGACTGGATGATGATGTTGATGTGTTGTCTGATTCGTTTTGATCATCGTATCATGATCATCAATATCAACATCAATATGATATTGATTTGCATAAATATTTGGCAACTTAGGCATTTGAATCGAAACAGGCGGTAATTTAGGATATGGAATTTTCTTTTCTACCTTTTGCTTCGGTTTTTGATCATCCTCTTTAATAACTGGCTGAGCTTTTGTTGGCAATTGTTTGTACGGTGTCATTGTTTTTTCTTTAGGTGCAGGCATCATTTTAGAATGACCGACATGTTTCTGATCAACCGGAATTTTTATCTTCATTCCCGGCATGATCATATCTGGATTGGCGAGCTGTGAATTCGCTGCTTTTAATGCTTGAAAATCAACATTGTATTGCTTTGACAAATTCCAAAGCGTATCTCCTTTTTGAACAATATGAATTTTCACTTGCTTGACCCCTTTCTATAGTGAAGTGGACCGCAACCAATCAACGGCTGTCAGTCACACATGTTGAACAGAAATTTTTGTCCATCAACAGTCTTATTCCTTAACAACATATGCAATCACCCAGAAATGTTGATCGTTTTTTTGAAAAAATTCACCCGAAGAGATAATTAGACGCACTAAGACTAGTCATTCGTGCCAAAATATGAGAAAATGAAATCAAATCAATTTTTAAAAAATAATTAAATGACTTAACAAATTAGAGGTGTTTTTATGAGTAAAAAAAATAAGTTGATTGGTAAAGATCGGCGTGAAGCTATTATTGAATGGCTCGAAAATAGTGAGCAACCTCTGACAGGCAGTGAGCTTGCCGAACGAGCTGGTGTAAGTCGCCAAGTCATCGTCCAAGACGTCTCATTGTTGAAAGCTAAAAACAACCAAATTATCTCAACAAGTCAGGGTTATTTATTAATGCAACAAACAACAAATACAAAACTACACGAAAAAATTGTCGTCGTAAAGCATCGCCCTGACCAAGCTAAAGAAGAGCTAGATTGTATTGTTGATCAAGGCGTCACAGTTAAGGATGTGATTGTCGAACACCCCCTCTACGGTGAATTAAAAGCACAAGTCATGGTTAGCGATCGCCACGATGTCAAGCAATTTATCAAGAATATTACTGAAAAAAATGCCCCTTACTTGTCAGAGCTGACAGACGGCGTCCACCTCCACACACTCGAAGCAGAATCTGAAGCGAAACTTGATGCCGCTTACCAAGCACTAAAAGACAAAGGATTTATCATCAATGACTAAAAAAACACTGTGTGCAATCTTGCAACACAGTGTTTTTTTTAATTACGGCTTCTGCTTAATTGAATAATGCGGATAACTTCCTAACAACTCGACATGGCAACCAATCGCCTCAATCTCTGCAATTGTATTTGGGATTAGAATATCATCCATTTTTTGATCAATATCAATTAAGAAATAATAACGCCCTAGACCTGTTTTCATCGGGCGTGATTCGATTTTTGATAAGTTAATTCGACGCCAAGCAAATGCAGACAAGACTTGATGCAACGCACCAGCATGGTCCGTTGGTAGTGAAATCATCACCTTTGTTTTAAAGCCTTCCATCACCAATCCATTCATTCGAAGCTCTGCACCATTTTTACTCAGAACAATAAATCGCGTTTCATTATTGACGAAATCATGAATATTCGCTTTAACAATCTCTAAATTGTATTCCTTTGCTGCTTGGTCATTCGCAATTGCAGCGATCTCCAAATCAGGATTTTCACTCACATATTTTGCAGCAGCACCTGTTGATGCATATGTTTCGACGACCGCATCACGCATTTGATTATTTAAAAAATGATGACACTGCGCAAGTGCATGTGGGTGGGAATAAACTTTTTCCATCTCTGTCCATCGCTCTCGATGATTCGGGTGGACCATAAAATGCTGTTCAACAGGTACAACGAGCTCACTGACAATTTTTAAACTTTTTTCATTAATTAAATAATCAAGTGTTAAATTAACCGTTCCTTCTAGCGTATTTTCAAGTGGAACAACACTATAGCGTACATGACCTTGCTTCACTGCATCAATACAAGCAGGTATCGTTTGATAACTAACCGCTGCTTGTTCTGGAAACAAGGCATCAACGGCTTTTTGCGTAAACGTCCCCTTTGGACCTAAATAACCAACCGAATATGGCATCTTTCTCCCCCTAACTTATCTCTACATCCCTGAACTTAAAATATCGACACGCTCAATATGCTCTTCAGATTTCAGCCGGAAAATTAATTGATCAAGATCAATCGTCAAGTGTTCAACATCTAATGACAACGTTACATTCGCTTTCCCGTGAATTGGAATCGTTTGGTGAATCGTTAAAATATTTCCCCCAGCTTTTGCGACAATATCTAATAGACGCGACAGTGTGCCTGATTGATCAGCTAAATGAAAAAACAATGTTATGATTTGCGTATGCTGGATCGTTTGTAACGGAAAAACAGCATCACGATATTTGTAAAACGCACTTCGAGATAAATCTACTTTTTTAACCGCTTCATAAACCGACTTGACCTTGCCGCGTTCCAACTGTTCTTTGACATCCAAAGTTTTGCGCATCGCTTCAGGTAGAAAATCACCACGAACTAAATAAAATGTTTTATGTTCATTTTCCACGGTCATATTCCTCCACTATAGTGAAATCAATCGCTACATTCTACTCGATAAATTCAAATTCATATTTCAATAATCGAACCGTATCACCGTCTTTTGCTCCTCGCTCACGCAGTGCCTGATCAATCCCCATCGCCCGCATTTGACGTGCAAATCTTTGGATCGACTCATCATGATCAAAATTCGTCATCTTAAATAATTTCTCAATTTTTTCTCCATATAAAACAAACGCCCCATCAGGATCACGAGTAATTTCAAATGGTGCTTCCTCAGCTTGATGCTTATAAATGACATGATCAGAAATTTCTTCAATCGGTTCTGTGTTTTTCGGTATTTTAGCTAATGTATCAGCAACCGCAAACAGCAATTCACGCAAGCCATCTCTCGTAAATGCCGAAATCGGATAAATCGGATGCGCCTCTTCAAGCTGTTCTTTAAATAATTCAAGCTGAGCTTCAGCATCAGGCATGTCCATTTTATTGGCAACAATGATTTGCGGACGCTCTAAAATTGACGCATCATATGCTCGCAGTTCTTCATTAATTGTCAAATAATCTTGATACGGATCGCGTCCTTCAGTTGCCGCCATATCAATTACATGAACAACAACACGCGTCCGTTCAACATGACGTAAAAATTGATGACCAAGCCCAACGCCAGTGTGGGCGCCCTCAATTAACCCAGGTAAATCCGCCATCACAAAACTGCGATGATCATCTGTTTCAACAACACCCAAATTCGGTGCCAGTGTCGTAAAATGATAATCAGCAATTTTTGGCCGCGCTGCGCTAACTACCGATAGCAGCGTTGACTTCCCGACACTCGGAAAACCAACTAAACCAACATCAGCAATCAACTTAAGCTCGATAATTATATCTCGCTCAACACCTGGCTCACCATTTTCAGCGATATCAGGCGCAACATTTCTTGCACTTGCGAAACGGATATTGCCACGACCACCACGGCCACCCTTAGCAATTAACGCTTGCTGACCATGCTCAGTTAAATCTGCCAAAAATTCACCCGTCGCCTCATCCTTGACAATCGTCCCAGGCGGAACAGGTAAAATCATCGGTTCAGAATTTTTCCCATGCATCCCCTTACTCATCCCGTTCTCACCGCGTTTTCCTTTAAAATGACGCTGATAACGGAAATCCATTAACGTATTTAACCCTTCATCCACTTCAAAAATAATATCGGCACCATTGCCACCATCACCACCAGATGGCCCACCGAACGGAATATACTTCTCTCGACGAAATGAAACAAGTCCATTCCCACCATCTCCAGCTTTCACATATACTTTTACTCGATCTACAAACATTTTGCCACCTCTTTATTATTGTGCCACCCAATAAAAACTTAGTTCCTCATCAGTCGCACGCTCAATCTGAATCCGATCAATTTTTGCCAAAGAATCTTTTAATTGATCTTTTCTTGAAAAATTCCCCCTACAAGTTAACAAAAGCGTAAACGGCTCGGATTTCTTCTGTTGAAATGTTATTGTACCATGATAAAGTGATAAATTCATTGATTGTTCAATAATCTGTTGATGAATCGTCTGAATCACCTCGGCTAGTTGCTGATCATCGATCTCTGGCTTCTGTTCCAAATCAATAATCGGTGTCCATTCTAAACCTGATTTCATATCAGTCAACTGGATCAAGGTAATAATTGTTTTTGGCAAAGGCATATTATGAAACAGCTGATCTTGATTGATTACTTTAATCAGTTCAGCAGCCTTCTCCTGAACAACATCTAGCTTGCCAAGCTGAGCATAACTAATAATTAACTGTAAATAATTCGCGTAACGATGTCGATAATGTTTTAATAAATTAATCGCTTCACGTTCATTCATTCTCCACACCACCCACGGTTTAATAAGCAAATTATAGCAAACAAAACCAGTTTCGTAAAAACTATTTTTAATTTCACTGATGCGTTAGTGCTTATTCGTTACCTCTTAGACACTTCTTTCAGCCCAACAGGACACGATTAGCTAGATTACGATCGGATAACCAACCCAAAAAAACACGAGCAACACATAATCAGCCAACAAAAAAAGCCTATCTTAAAATCTAGTCTTTTAAGATAAGCTTTTGTTTAATCTATTATGCTTCTTGTGCAACTGGGTATACACTTACACGCTTGCGATTACGCCCTACACGCTCAAAACGTACGATACCATCAGTTTTTGCATACAATGTATCATCTCCACCGCGACCTACGTTAGCGCCAGGATAAACCTTAGTTCCACGTTGACGGTAAAGGATTGATCCACCTGTAACGACTTGACCATCTGCACGCTTTGCGCCAAGACGCTGAGCGCGTGAGTCACGACCGTTTCTCGTACTACCAGCACCCTTTTTCGATGCGAAGAATTGTAAATCTAAACGTAACATTGAATTGCACCTCCCCTATTTTTCAGAGATGGATATATATTGACCATAATCACGCTCAATGGTTTTCAAACTGACGAGCATTCCCTCAAGCAACAGACCCGCCTTTCCAAGCGTTTCATCCGTTAACTCATCAGGAAGAACGACCTTCAAATAACCACCTTGACCGCCTTGATCAATTATAGGCTCGATCTCAGTTAGCTCAATCACTGCATTCGTCATCCCAAACGCAACCGCCGAAACAGCTGCACAGACCAAATCATAACCATAAGGTCCACTATTGGCATGACCACTCAGTTCAAAAGCAATCATATTTCCAGAATCATTTCGATTAATTTTCACTTTAATCATTCGAATCAACCTTATGCGTTGATTTTTTCAATTGTCACTTTTGTGTAAGGCTGACGGTGACCTTGTTTACGTAGATAGTTCTTACGACGTTTAAACTTATAAACCGTAATCTTCTTCTGACGTCCTTGTTTGTCAACTTTACCTGTAACAGTTGCCCCTTCAACAAATGGCGCGCCAACTTTAACGTCGTCACCACCTACAAAAAGAACCTTGTCAAACGTAACCGAATCGCCAGCTTCAGCAGCCAATTTCTCTACATAGATCTCTTGGCCCTCTTCTACACGAACTTGCTTACCACCAGTTTCAATAATTGCGTACATGTAATGCACCTCCCTAAAATAACTAAGACTCGCCATCACAGGTGCGACCTCGCTTAAAACCTGATCTGTGCGGTTGTAGCAACGGGTGCTACTTGCCTTGTATAACATTAAGATAATACCACGATCTAATTCAGCTTGTCAACTTTAAGTTTATTATTTTCAGCCAGAAATTCAGCAATCAACTCAATCGATCCCGACCGCTTAATATGATAACCTGAAACCCCTTTTGTTTCTAAAAAATTCACCTCAGTTTGGACCAGCTGATTAAAAATATCAGCGTCGATCCATTGATCCCAAGTTTGTCGAAAATGACTGGTAACTTCAACAACGACCGCTTCATCCCGAGTGGCAATCAGTTCCCGTTCTAGCGCATAAACTTTGCTCTCAAGCGATAACGGTCTCGTTTGAATTGGTTTAGCTGCGAGACTCAAATAGTGGGCAGCTGATTCCCGTTTACGCGTGAGTTCAAACAAGCCTAAGTCAGTAAATCCATAAATTTGCGTTCGGGTTGGATCAGCATGAACCGCCTGCTCAAATTGTTTAACAATTGCGGTTTTATGTTTTCGATCTTTCATTCTTAAAAAGTCAACGACAATCATACCTGATAAATTCCGTAGTCGAATTTGCTTGGCAATTTCACGAAGCGCAATCTGATTCACCTTGTAGGCAAAATTGTGCTGATTCATCTTCCCAGTAAAGCCGGATGAGTTGACATCAATTACAGTCATCGCCTCAGTATGATCAATCATCAGCGTCACACCAGAATCACAACTGACCTCAGGTTGGATCACAGACTGAATAAGTTCATCAATCGGTACTGGCAACAATTGTTCAATTTCTTTTGCCCAACTAACGATTGCCTCTAGCTCAGGATAACGGGACTTGATTTGATTAGCGACAGCCACTTGATCAACGTAAATTTGTTTTAACTGCCCAAATGGAAAGCGTCTAATTAACCGGTCGGTAACAATCTGATCTTGATGAAGCAAAACAGGTGCTTCACTTTTCTCAGCTCGTTTAAATAATGCCTGCCAAATCTTACGAAGTTGATCGACTTGATCAGCAAGCTGGTCGAATGAATAGCTTGCTGCAGATGTTCGAACAATCAATCCTTCATCATCTTCACACACTGGCGCCAAGTTCTGCTTAAAGAGCTGAGCTGTTTCTTGATCAATCTTTTTTGAAACAGCTAAGTAATTGCCGTATGGTAAATAGACGAGAGTATGATTAGCAATCGTTAAATTCATCGTCAACCGCGCACCTTTATCTTGATAGGCATCCTTAGTAATTTGTACAATAACCGATTGCCCCTCGTAAAGTAACGTCTCAATCGATTTTGTTTGATCCTTCCTGAATTCAGGGATTTCTTTTTTCTCTAAATAAGCAAGTTGTGCTTGACCGATGTCAATAAAGGCAGCTTGCAAACTCTGATCAACTGTAACTACTTTACCTAAAAAAATTGATTCAACTTGTTGTTTTTGATCAGGTCGATCAAAAGCCAACTCGATGATTTGATCACCCTGTTTTACGACACCAATTTTTTCTGTCGCTCTTGTCAATAAAATTAGCTCAACCATCATGATATCCTCATTTCATTGTTTGCTTCGTTAAGTCTGCTAAGGTTGCTTGATACTGCCCCTGATTAAAATAGTAATCTAAGCAATCTGTTTCACTCGTTATCGTCTGCTTGTCCCTAACCAAAATCGGATGGAATCGATTAAAATAAAAACGCTCAAAAACAGCCTTCAACTCAGTTTGACTTAAAAACGTCAACGGCTTCATTCTCCGCTTATCACTCTGTCGATTCATTCTAGCCAGTAAAAAGCGTTGATAAACATAAATCCGTCGCTTCCATTCTAAGCGATTTTCCCAAAATAGAAAAGTAAGCAAGACAAAACCATTCAATAGAGCTTGCTTCCATTGAATCATAAAAAAAAGAAACAGAAAAATACTGACAAAAGAAAAGAGTAGTGTAGATTGATAGGCTTGCTTAAATGGAGACAGCTTGTTCAAAGCGATATTTAAAAATTTCCCACCATCTAGTGGCCAGATTGGCAGTAAATTAAAAGCGACAATCAATAAATTATAACGAAAAGCGAAGTCAAGATACTCTGGGAGCAAAAAATTCTTCTGTTGCAAAAATAGTAACAGCAACAAAATTAGCAAATGTTGTGCTGGACCAGCAATTGTCACGAGAAGTTGTTGTTCCAATGGTTTATTGAGATGCTCCTCTGTTTCCATCACCCCACCAAAAACCCACAAAGTAATCCGCCTCACATCCCAATCGAAATATCTCGCCATTAAATAGTGACCGAATTCATGCCAACTTACAATGATAAATACGATTAAGATATGATAAAACATCCCCGTCATCATTGAAAGCACGAGAATAAACCAAAAAGTTGGATGCAAATAAATAAATCTCTGTTTATTCCAACCCATCAATGGAAATAACCTCGTTAGGATCTAAATAGTCCATCCCTCTTTGCACAGCAAAAAAGACCGTTGCATCACTTGATGTCGCGCCAATTTGTTGACTCGCCTGAATAAATTGATACGGTCGAACATCAATATCAGCTAAAAAACCATATGTCGATTTCGTCCGATCAGGATGCTGAATCACAACCGTTTTACCTGTTGTTCGATCATTTCCGGCAAACAAAACCACCCCTTGATCAATCGCATATACTTCGGGTTGATCTGCCGTTTCAATCATCAAACCTTGTCCATTTAAATCATATGACTGATTTATCACACCATTGACTGGAATCACTTGTTGGTTCGGTACCACTTGTCGGGATTCTTCCACAAAAAAGCCCAGTGGTGAGCCAAATTGTTCTTGATACCAAACATTAACCGTCGCAAATGGAAAATCCTCACGCAGTTGATCCGTCACCCACTGACTCACATCGTTTGCCGGTGATTTAAACTGATTAAAAAACAAGACAGCCAAAAAAACAAATCCAGATGCAATCAATTGCCTGACAAAAACAGGAGTTGTTTGCTCTGTTTGCTGATGACTCGGGTTTATTTTTCTCACGATTGGTTTAACTGGTCGACTAGCTGAGCGATTTTGAATCGCTCTTAACTTTTCTGCTTTTCGTTTAGCTAATGATCGTCTAAATTGACTGACATCTCGTTTCATCAATACTCACAACCTTCACTCACGCATTTGTACAAGTTTATTCACACGCAAGAAAATTATGAGTTAAAAAACCACAGAATCAGCTTTTAAACTAAGTTCTGTGGTGTGATTTTTTCCATAAAAACCTAACGGCCTCCGCCGAAAAATTTCTTCACTTTGGCAAACATCCCTTTTTCCTCTTCAAATGATTGCAATGGTACTGATTCGCCTAAAATACGACGGGCAATGTTACGATAAGAGATCGACGCTTTCGTATTTGGCTGAAAAGCAACAGGTTCACCATGATTCGATGCTTTAATCACTTCATCATCATCAGCGACAATGCCCAATAAATCGATCGCTAACACTTGAATGATCTCATCAACAGCTAACATATCACCCGTTTTCATCATGTGGTTTCGAATCCGGTTAACAACTAATTTAGGTGGTTCAATCTCTTCTTGTTCTAATAGACCGATAATCCGGTCAGCATCACGAACACTTGACTTTTCAGGTGTCGTGACAACAATCGCATGATCCGCACCAGCAACAGCATTTTTATAGCCTTGCTCAATTCCAGCAGGACTATCGATTAAAATATAGTCAAATTCTTGTTTCAATTCAGCGATAATATCGATCATTGCTTCTGGTGTTAAATCATGTTTATCACTCGTTTGAGCTGCGGGTAGTAAAAATAAATAGTCGAATCGTTTATCTTTAATGAGTGCTTGCTTTAACTTACATCTTCCTAATGAGACATCAATAATATCGTAAATAATCCGATTTTCTAACCCCATCACAACATCCAAATTTCGCAAACCAATATCCGTATCTAATAAGCAAACCTTTTTATCCATCAGCGCAAGTGCTGTTCCTAAATTCGCGGTCGTTGTCGTTTTCCCAACGCCACCTTTTCCTGACGTAATGACAATTGCCTCAGCCATTTAAAACACTCCTCTCAAAACCATTTAATTCTGGCCTTTTCCTAGCCACAACTTGCAATCGATCAATAATGATTTTATTTGATTCATCGATATAGCCACATTCCATGTAGACACCTTCAGTTTCATAGTCTGGTGAGCGACTATAAAGATCCGCAATTCTTAATTGAACTGGGTTCATATATGATGCCATAATAACAGCATCACGATTCCCTTGATAGCCAGCATGAGCAATCCCATTCAGATTTCCCATGATAAACACATTTCCAGTCGCCTTTACTGTTCCACCTGGATTAACATCACCGACTAACAATAAATCACCAGTTATCTCGATCTCTTGTCCAGATCGAATCGTTTTTGCCAAAATCCGTACATCACTTTCTTCTTTCCATTTAATCGCCTCATCTTTTAGAATGACTTTTGATTCAATGTTTTGGACGACTAATTTTTTCTTTTTTCTAATTAAATCACGTAATATTTTTTCTTGATCAGTATGTAAATGACGATATCCTAACTGAATATTGATTCGAACTAACGAATCTTCAGCTTCTAAGTCATCTTGTGAGAGAACCCGATCAAGCTCAACGATCAAATGATCAAAAGAACAGGAATCGTCAAGATAAAGTGTCAAGCCATCTCGTGTTCCTTTAATTATAATATGATGATTTTTTTCGATCAAGTCTGTTCCTCCTATCCAATAACTTCACCCATGAATGCATTAATTAGTTGATTTCTCCAAATCAAATCGTTCATCAGACCATTTGATCAACGTTTTTCTAAACAATAAATATAAAACGAAAAACAAGATCAGATTAATTGCCACTGTCGGCATTAAACGGTAATAAAAATAATCCGACATCTCCATCTGGGTCACACCGATAAAGTGATAAATGAAATAGAGTAAAGAATCGACCAAACCGAGACTGACAGCTGTTAAAAGTGTGGCGACGTAGAAGTTCGTTTGCAGTATCTTACGCATACCATGAACAAAGTAAATCATAAGCGCATAACTAAACATATACACGCCAATGATGTCGGTGTAAATAATATCAATGATTAGCCCAACAAATAAAGCTGCCAAAAGAGCGTAATAAGTTGTTTCCAAATCATAAAACAATTTAATCAGCACTAAAAACAAAAAGCATCCATGTATAACAACAATCCAACCTGCTGCATCGAAACTCGCTGGAATCAGATTCGCTGTTGCTCCCTGGAGTATGATTAATAATGCCAATATGAGGGGCAAATAAATCCTAGACATCAATTTTCCACCTCATCTTCCCCATCATCATCAAAGACCGTCTCAATATCACGATCAACAACAATAACATGACGAAGATCATCAAGGTTTGCCGAAGGTTGTACATAAGCAATTTGCGTTAATCCATATTGATCAGTCGACACCTCGTCAATTTGACCAATTTCCAATCCATCTGGAAAAACACCACCAAGTCCTGATGAAAAAACAAATTCACCTTCAGGAATTTCATCATAATACTCCGTAAATTCAAGCAACAACTGATTTCTTTCCTCACTATAGCCAAGGATAAACCCCCGAGCATCTTGATCACTGTCACTTAAATCAACATTAACCGCAATCCGATTCGAGCGGTCAAAACCATTTAATAACAAGACATTTGAGGTAAACTGTGAAGCAGAATGGATCTTCCCAATCATTCCTTCCGCCGTAATGACCGCCATATCCTTTTGCACACCATCCTGGATACCTTTATCAATCGTTACTTGCTTAAACCATTTCTCAGGACTTCTTGCAATTACTGTAGCATGGATCGGTGTGTAGTCACGAATACTTTCAGATTTTTCAAGTGCCCGCATAAGCTCTGCATTCTCTTTTCGTAGCTCTTGGACCTCATATAAAACTTTTTGGTATTGTCCTAAATTTTCTTTTAGGACACGATTTTCATCATACATATTTTTCATATCATCAATATTTGAGACAACATCGGTCAGATAATTAATCGGTTTTAAAACAATCATTTGCGCCCAACCGAAAGAATCCTGAAAAAACTCTTCAATAGATGTTCGCTGATCACGATTCATTAATGAAAAACCGATCAGACCGACTAATATTATTAAAGCTAAAAGAATTGAAAACAGACGTTTTCTACGAAAAAAAGACATCACAAATCCTCCAATTAATCAAAACTAAATTGAGCTAAACGATTAGACTGAGATTTAAAATGATCAATATATTCAAGTGATTTACCTGTACCAATTGCGACATTTTCAAGCGGATGTTCCGCAATAAAAGTCGGCATATTCGTCTGGTCAGCAATCACTTTATCTAATCCTTGTAATAACGCTCCACCACCTGATAACAGAATACCACGTTCCATGACATCTGATGCAAGTTCTGGAGGTGTTTTTTCTAACGCGTCTTTAATCGCGTTAACAATCGAGTAAACCGTATCAGATAACGCTTCTGCTACTTCAGTTGCTGTCATTGTAATCGTTTTAGGTAGACCCGTTAAAAGATCTCTCCCTCTAACGTCCATTTCCATTACATCTCGATGTCCATTTGCCGAACCGATTTCCAATTTTATCGCTTCTGCTGTTCGTGCGCCAATCATTAAACTATAGTTTTTACGCACATACTGAATAATCGCATCATCCATATCATCACCAGCTTTACGAATTGAACGACTCGTGACAATACCTCCTAACGAAAGCACAGCAACCTCTGTTGTTCCACCACCAATGTCGACAATTAAACTACCCGTCGGTTCCCAAACAGGTAAACCAGCGCCAATTGCCGCAGCAAAAGGCTCTGAAATTGGCAACGCATTTTTTGCCCCAGCTTGCTTTGTCGCATCAATTACTGCTCGTCCCTCGACCATCGTAATTCCAGATGGCACGCAAACCATCACATCTGGTTTTCGGGCTAAAACAGACCGTTTCTTATCAGCTAAACGGAGATAGTATTTCATCATCACTGCCGTTGTATCATAATCAGCAATCACGCCACCTTGCATTGGACGAATCACAGAAATATTCCCCGGAGTTCGACCAATCATATTACGCGCTTGGCTGCCAACTGCTTCGATTTCTTTAGTTGAATGATTGATTGCAACAACTGTTGGTTCTCGGACAATAATTCCTTTGCCATTGAGGTATATTAGGGTATTCGCCGTTCCTAAATCAATTCCTAAATCTTGCCCAAACTTAAATTTAGCCATATTGATCGCCCTCTCTATCCGAATCTCAATCCACCAACATTATTCATACTTAGACTCACTTAGGTATCATGAATTTTAATTAATTTGTTTAATTTTACTTCTTTTATTAGTTTAACATAATAAGAAGCACCTTACGCAAGAAAATTCTTAGCGTAAGGCGCTACTTGTCATTGCTTGCTCATTTAATTATACGAGAGTTTAGAAAAAATAGATAGTGCTAGACGTATCCTTTTTCCTTTAGTGAGATAAATCGATTATCACCGATGATAATATGATCCAAAAGTTCGATTCCAATCATTTTCCCACACTCCGCAAGCCTTTTTGTCACGTGGATATCTTCTTGAGATGGTGATGGATCGTAGGGTCGGCTACCTAGATGCTTAAACTTTTAGCCTCCCTCAGAACCGTACGTACACCTTTTCGATGTATACGGCTCAACAGTTGACGACAGTCTCACGATCAATTCATTCACTTCTCTTCGTTAATATTAGCCGTTTAAAACCCATTGTTTTCAATAAATAGTTAGCCTGTCCCATCGTGCAACCCTGCTTCAACGCAACCGTCTTTAATAAACTAAGTTGCGCAAAATAAACCAAATGACCTAAAACACGATAATTATCAGCATAACGATAATCAAATGCCACCCGCTTGAGTTCCTGCTCATAAATCGAATAAATCGCTGGAATCGGTCGATGAACTAATCCCCCCCTCGCCCTTGGATTACGATTATGAAAATCACCATATTGAAACAGTGCCGACAACTTAATCAGCGCCTGTTGAGGTACATCAATAGAGATTTTTTTCGATTTCAAATCACGTCTAACCGCGTAACCCTGATAAAGAAGTGGTTGTGAAAAATGACTGAAGTAACAATCAACCTGCTTGTTTAGCTTGGAGTATAATTGATGAGAAAGGCTACGGACAGTTTCTTTTGTCGATGATAACCCTAAATAAATATGGTTATTATCGTAAATCAGATTAAAGTCAAGTCGTGAATTTAAGACAGGTAATAATTTGTAGGAAAAATAAACAGCCTTTGAAAGCTTTTGAAAACGAGGATAATCTTGAACTTGAAGTTTCTCTAATACATAGAAAAGAAGTGCTTTAAACCGTGAATCAGCAATTGAAAAATCAAGACAATGCTTTAATCCAGTCCAATCATCAATCAATACCTCAATTGCAACTACCCAATTTACAGCTTGAAACCGCACCCTCACTTGCTCTAAACAATCACCAACTGTTTGCGGATGATTTTTTAAAAATTGTTGTGCGATAAATAGCTCTTGGAGCATAAACAAGCAAGTCTCGCGAAGGATCCCGTCTTCTGTAGAAGTTAACTGTGCAGAGTGTTGTGGTGTGTTGATTATGCCAAATAACTTTGTTGAAGTGTTGATCAGATCTTGTTCTGAACAAGTCAATTGCTGACAAGCATGTCTGATGATTTCTTGATGCCTGAGCAACTTGTAGCAATCTTTGATTCGCCTTTGATTTGTAATGCGATCACGCATAATTCCTAATTGATCAAAAGGTTTTTTTGTCACATTCATGACACCTCTTTTAAGTTTCTATTCGTCAACCTGTCCCCCTTCCCCATGCTAAACGAATTACCGCAAACGTTGAGTACTATGGGGACTCCGTTACCATATCACTTTTAAAAAGTGACTTAGGCAATCCCTACCTTACAGCTAATAGAAGATGCGTGATGGTTAGGTATTCCTTTCGACTGTTTCCTTAAATTAAGGATTGTTGAATAAGCCTTATTATAAAAGTAACCTGGCGGATCACTTTTATCCTATTGATTAATTCCACCCAAAAACATTAGTCTAGAATTCAAGCAGTTTAGCTTTTACCATACACCACTTGACCGAACCACATCATGCGATTGTCCTTCTCTCACGTTTCCGCTAGAAGTCAGATGCTGGTCATAGAATTTAATAAGGAATTCTAGGTCGATTAAAGACCACTCCTACTAACCACAGTATAGGCGCACGCCAGAAGATAGCAATAGGTAAGGCTTCGAAGTCATCTCCACCTTTTCCCCTGCTCCACACCGTGCATGCAACTTTCATC
>NZ_BAABDL010000049.1:0-4078 GCF_039539605.1 Amphibacillus indicireducens
TCGCCACGATCGGATCGTCTTTTAGGTTTTAACGTGTCAAATCCATTTCTTCGATAGTTTAAAAGCCATCCTTGTATGGTTTTGGCCGCCACTTTTCGTTCTCCATAATAGGGAATGTCATGAATTTTTCCATCGATTCTTTCAAAATATTCTTTTGATTGGACTTGTCCATTTAAAAGCGGGGCTATCAGCCCATAGCGAAATAAAGCAATTTCCTCCCGTACTTTTTCATTCATTGAATTTTCCTCCTTTTAATAGAAGGATAACCGGTTATCCATTGCCTTTATTCTACTTTTTCTGACAAGAGATTCATAGGCAAAATTTATGTGGGATGAATTATATTTTTTTCAGATAATAAATATGGTAAAATTAATTTGCCCATAAAGTATGATGATAAATGACTCCAACTCTTTCGAAAGAAGGACGATTCGCCAAAATCTCGGATCATTTTCACATATTTTAGGGCTTCTTTTTTTATATCTGATGAGAATCCCAGTTGATGATCTAATTCATTGAAGAAGGTGTGAACCCAGTGGATATTTGCATATAAACGCTTTATATGCTGGGCTAACTGTTGCCTATTTCCATTGACCTTTTTCCGCTTTAAAGCTTGATCCAATCGATCCAACATTGTATGTAATGTATGTTGGAAATAAGGGATAAGAAAACTGGGTAAAATCGAAATACTCACTTTACAAGACAAGCATCTTAAACGACAGATAGGAATATAAAATTCCTTGTCTTCTTTTAACCCATACCGGAAATAAAATCCATTTCTATGTAAGTTCCCTTGTGAAATACAGTCGCAACCAGGACAACGTTCGAATATTGGAAAGCAATTCTTTTTTCCCCGTGCATTGTATTCTTCAATTTCAATTTTAAAGTCGTGTAAAATGATCATAAAAAAACTCCCCCTTTTAATATGCAAAAATTTAGCATATTATTTCAGGAAAGTACAGTCTTTAATCTGGAAGAATGTAAACAAAGCGAGCTGTTTTTTGAGGGAATAAAGTGCTTCTTTACACAAATAATACTCATATTTTATTAAATATTACATACAGATTAGGTAGTTGTACGTAGTTTTGAATCACTGGTTGAGAACATTTGAGTTCATAAAACCGTAAAAGATTTTCTCCTAAGAACCAAATCTACTTTAGATAGTTCATATTCTGGTATTCTTTTACCAACGATTTAACTTTTGTCCGTGTTGTAGAACTCCCGCGGTTATGGCATAAATCAAGCACACTATGCTCTTAATTTTTAGTATTTAATCTCTATACACATCAAGTTAGCCTACATTAAATAATTGAAGACAACTGTACTTCACCCACTTTTTGTGGAAATGCATTGCATATGATAGCTTTGATTCTAAATATGAAACATTAAAATACACAAGGCCAAAAGAATGTATCGATTACCCGCTAGCCAACGAAGTGCACTGTCAAAAAGTTTATAAAGTAAAAATAACGCAAGACCTAAGAAAATATACGGCGCCAGCTCGTGGTTCAAAAACTTGGAAGATGATTTTCAAATGTCGAACTGCCGTAGAGCGTGTTAACGCTTATCTTAAGAAATTCTTCCAGCCTAATAATGTGCGTTATCACACTGGCAAACGCGCAAAAGTTCATTTTGACATGGTGACCCTTGTTTACAACGCATCAATAGCCAATTAAATCAACAATAAACTTCATGATTTCTGTTTTTTAAAATTCTGTAAGTCTTTGTATTTTTTAAAAGAGTAATTATGAAATTGACTCAAATATCTGATATAATTTTCTCCATGAGAAGACCTCTTTTCAAATTTTTGTCTGCAAACTCACATTTATATTAGAGTGTCTTCTCTTTTCTTGTCTAGGGTTTTGATTTAAATACTATCGAGAAACATTATAAACATACATAACCTATCCAGTTTGAATATACCCAGACCTGAATAATAGGTGTGGGTTATTTGACGCTTACAAAATTTTAAGAAATATATTTATAAAAATCTCCTCTTGATTCAATTAGGGAATCATAAGATCCACTCTCAATAATAGCCCCGTCTTCCATGAAGATAATTTCATCATATTGCTTTAATAGGTCATGATTAAAATAATGTGTTACTGTAATAAGAGTTAAATCTTCCATATTAAGTAATGTGTTTTCAATGTCATAGGCTGTTTTTATATCAATTGCAGAAGTTCCTTCATCTAAAATCAATAGTGGTTTATTTTGAATTAAAGCTCTTGCAACCGCTACTCGTTGTTTTTGTCCTCCAGATAAATTCACTCCATTCTCACCGGTTTCAGTATTTAAAGTTCTCTCTCCATCTAGAAACAATTTTACTCCACTCGTGTTGAGTGCATTATCTAATTGTTCATCCGTGTAAGTTTTATATAAGTAAATATTCTCTTTAATACTCTCATCAAACATGTAAATATTTTGATGAAGGATTGCGCACATTTCTAATACGCTATTAATATTTACATCTTTTAAATCCAAATTATCATATAAGACTTTACCTTCATAATTTGGATAGTGACCGCTTAATAATTGTATAAGTGTGCTTTTTCCACAACCACTCTTCCCAAAAATTACATATTTTTTATTCTTTTCAAATCTAAAAGAAATATTGTTTAAAACATTTTTATTTTTCCCATACCCAAAGTTTAATTCTTTAACAACAATATCTTTATTAAATGACGCTTTTTGATTACCTAAGAATCCCATGTCTTTATAATTAATCAGTAATAGTAAGCGATCGACAATAGGTGTCATTCCTTTAATTTTAGGCGTTTCCTCTGAAAGTGTTTGAATAGGAGCAGTTATATTACCACTTACTTGGACTAAACCTAATAAAGCTCCTGCAGTTAGTTCCCCTTGAATAATCAGATAAGCAGCGAATAGAATTACACCAACTTGAGCAACCAACCCCAACAAAAGTGAAATGGATTCAATAAATGCATATAATTTATCTACTGAGAACTTAGATTCATATACTTCATTTGATTTTTTTTGAAACTCGGATTGTATATGGTTGTTCATACTATTTGATTTTATTATCTCAAATCCTAATAATATATCTTTTGATTTAATGGTTAACTTAGAAAGTTTTTCCGAATAAATATTTTGTTTTTCCTGAAGAAATGGACTGAATATTCCAGGTACTATAATCAAAAGAACTAGCGCTATAATTAAAGCAACTGAAACAATAGGACTTATATAAAACATGACTATGAAAGAAGAAACGAAAATAATCGCACCTTGCACTACCGAAAGCAAGGGAGAAAAATAATTTTCCTCTAATAATTTTATATCATTTGTTAATGCTGATATATAATCAGCAGAATTAACAGATCTAAAATCACTAATGTTTTTTTTGAATATACCCTTGAATAGATCATCTCTTAACGAATTATTTATTTTACATATTAACTTCTTACTAAAGAAACCATATAAAAAGTAACTAACACCTAATCCTAAGAAAAAAAAGACTGAATTGAAAATACCATTATAGAATTCATCTAAATCAAGCAACAATGCTATATCCATAATATCTCTTAAGAGTATTGCAACTAAAGCTGACATTATGGCGAAAATCATACTAAAAATAAGAGTAATTATCAATAACAACTTATTTTGAAATATATACTTTTTCATTCTTATTAACCTCTCTCTATACACTTTTATTTAGTTTTTGTTCTTTTTCTTTATAAAAATCTTTCAAACTACAATATTAGTCAAGTGCTTCAATTGAACTTAGTAACTCTTTAATTGTTTTATTGATTCAAGTGAAGTTAACATACCTGTCCCAAGATACTTTACATAACTTTCTTTTAACGTCCAAAGATCATAAAATACAGAGATCTTTTTTTCTTCCTCCGTTATACTAATTAAGAAGTTAAACTCTTTTTTCGTTAAAAAGTATTTAGCCATATCAATATCATCCATTTTTTCAATATCAATACCGATTTTATTCTTATCAATGGCACAGATCACCCAATCACCTGAATGAGATATATTAAAATCCTAGATTATTCATAGCCCAATCATAAAACCTGAATAAACCGCATCAAATCAATTAAAAATAACCAATCAA
>NZ_BAABDL010000050.1:0-53716 GCF_039539605.1 Amphibacillus indicireducens
GCCGTATACGAGAACCGTATGTACGGTGGTGTGAGAGGGACGGAGGTTAGTCACCTCCCCCTATCTCAATTTATTAAAGAGAGATAGTTGCAAGTCACAGATCATCTAACATATACTGATTATAGTGGAAACTTTAAAGTACAGCACACTAGAAATATGTGAAAGTAATTTAATGAATTTCCAATTAAATTGATGAAAAAGAGAGGCTTTATTATGAAAAAAATTGCTTGGATTACGGATAGTACGTGTGGTTTATCACAGGACTTTATTGATCAGCATAATATATTTGTCCTACCAATGATTGTGATTATTAATAATATATCTTATCGTGAGGATATTGATATTACCAAAGATGAAGTATATCAGCTACTTCAACAACATGGTGAGGGTGCAAAGACAAGTCAACCACCATTTGGCGAATTTGTTGAGTTATATAAAAGGCTAAAAGATGAATACGAAATTGGTATTGCTCTTCATGCATCAAGCCAATTAACAGGTACGTATCAAAGTTCAATGAGTGCGGCAAAGATGGAAGACTTTCAAGTAGAAGTTATTGATTCTAAAATCGGTTCTTATGCACTTGGTAAGATGATTAAAAAGGGAATTCAAATGGAGCAAGAGGGTAAGTCTTATGATGAAATCGTTCGTGTCCTAAAAACGTATCCAGATCAAACTGAAATGTATTTATTACCGAGAAGTTTGGAACAGTTGAAGCGTAGTGGTCGTGTGAGCACAACTCAAGCAGTTTTTGCAAATTTATTAAAAATTAATTTAATCCTCCAATTTGATAATGGTAAAGTGATTGTTGAAGAGAAAATAAGAAGTCAGAAAAAAGCAGTGAAACATTTGTTTCAAAAGATTGAAGAAGTCTACCGAAGTGGTCGAGTAGATGAAATTGGAATAATGCATGCTGGAGCTAAAGAATTAGCTGAACAATGGAAAGATGAACTGAAACATTTATATGAAAATTTAAAAATTAGAGTAGAACCATTAGTGCCTGTGGCTGGAATCCATACAGGACATGGTACAATGGCAATATCTTGGTTGAAGATTTAAGCTGTAATAATAAATAGATTTCCGTACTGGAGTCTATTTATTTTTCTTTCAATTGTATAGTAAAAATCGGTGCTAAAATTTAATTATAAAGGAAATGTGAGCAACATGAATGAAATTTTTAACTCTGACTTTTTTATTATGAGCATGAGACTCTTGTTAGTAATAGTATTATCCGGTTTAATTGGATTTGAAAGAGAAATCAATAAGCATTCAGCTGGCTTTAGAACACACATCCTTGTAGGGGTAAGTTCATGTCTAATGATGCTTTTGTCATTGTACGGTTTTGAAGAATATAGCGATTCATTTCCAGAGTTCATTAGATTTGATCCTGCGAGAATCCCATCATACGTAATTAGTGGGATTGGTTTTTTAGGTGCAGGAACGATTATTGTCACTGGTGTCAATGTAAAAGGATTAACGACCGCTGCATCAATTTGGGCTGTTGCTGGTTTAGGCTTAGTCGTTGGAGTAGGCATGATTGAAATTGCAATATTAACAACAGTAATTATTATTTTTAGTTTGTTTTTTCTTAACAATGTTGAAAAATTGATTAATAAAAAAGACAATCGAAATTATTTACTAATAACGGTTACAAATATTAAAGTCATCGATCGTATTTTTTCGCAATTTAATGATCATAATGTTGAAGTAAGCAATATAAATTTTGAAAAAACTAATCAAGAAGATACTGTGATTACGCTGGATTTATTGCCTGGTAAAACAACAGTTATTGATCAGCTCTACCATGATTTATTAGCTATTGAACACGTTAAACAAGTTCGAGATACAAAAACAGTATAATATTTGCATCTGAACTAGAAGCAGTATAAAATATAACTATGGTCAAATATAGTCAAAGTCAAGCAGGAGGAGAAATAAGATGCGTAATATTTCAGATGTAATAGAGGCGCATTTGAAACAAATTATTGAACGAAATAAACATAAAACTGTTGAAATCAAACGAAGTGAGATTGCTGATCAATTTGCATGTGTTCCTTCTCAAATTAATTATGTCATCAACACTAGGTTCACACCGGAAAAGGGTTATCATGTTGAGAGTAAGCGTGGTGGTGGTGGCTATATTCGGATTCAACGTATGGCGGTGAATAGTAAGAATAACTTAATTGATGAATTGATTGATTTGGTTAGACCAAGTGTAGATCAACGTGTGGCTGTTGCTGTAATTGAAAGATTGTATGAACAAGAGTATATTTCAATTAGAGAAGCCAAGCTAATGATAAATGCAATCGATCGAGAAGTTTTGGCATTTAAGTTGCCAGTTCGTGATGAGTTACGTTCCCGAGTTTTAGTTGCGATGTTGAGAGCATTAAAACATAACTAAATTTTACACTCGTAAGGAGGGTTATCATTTGAAATGTGAAGTTTGTCAACAACGAGAAGTATCCGTTCATTTAACTAATTATCTTAATGGTCAAAAAACAGAAATTCATCTCTGCCAACAGTGTGCTATAGAAAAAGGGTATCTAGATGCAGATGAAGAGTCATATACGATTCACGATTTACTTAGTGGATTCTTCAATGTTCAAGCGAATCCAACTACAAAAGCAGAACCAGATCACCGTGCGGAACATCAATTGACATGTCCGCAATGCCAAATGACTTATCAACAGTTTAATAAAATTGGTAAATTCGGTTGTTCAAAGTGTTATCAAACATTTTCATCATTTTTAAATCCTATTTTTAGAAGGGTTCATAGTGGAAATACGGGTCATACTGGGAGAATACCTAAGCGACAACATGTTCACTTGCAGCATCAGCGATTAATTCAAAATTATCGTGATCAACTACAAGAGCTTGTTAAAGAGGAGAAATTTGAAGAGGCCGCAGAACTACGTGATAAAATTAAAGATTTAGAACAAGAAGGGAAATCTTCTGCCAAAAAAGGAGATGAGCTTTAATGTCATTACAGTCTTTTATTGATCAGGCGATAAGTCCTTGGATGCAAGAGCAAGGTCCAGACCATGACATCGTATTAAGCACACGAATTCGCTTAGCAAGAAATTTTACAGATGTGCCTTTCCCATTAAAGGCAGATGATACTAAGCTTCAGATCGTTTCCAATTGGTTAAAAGAACATTTTAATCATCAGTCTTTTTTAGAATATAAAAACTTAGAATATTTTGATATGGCAAGTTTACAGCAACTAGAAAAGCAAATTTTAGTGGAAAAACATCTAATTAGCCCATTATTAGCCGAGAGGGATAAAGTAAGTGGTGTCTTACTCTCAAAAAATGAGCAAGTATCAATTATGGTTAATGAAGAGGATCATATTCGATTACAACTTTATCTCCCGGGTTTACAACTTGAACGTGGTCTGACAGAGGCATTTAAAATTGATGATTGGTTAGAAGCAAAAATTGATTATGCATTTGATCAAGAGCGGGGATATTTAACAAGTTGTCCAACAAATGTAGGTACGGGACTTCGAGCTTCGGTTATGATGCATTTACCTGCACTGACATTAACGGGTAAAGTGAGAAAGATGCTTCCAGCAATTCATCAACTCGGTTTAGTTGTAAGAGGGATTTATGGTGAGGGTAGTAAAGCCCACGGAAATGTTTATCAAATTTCTAATCAAGTCACTTTAGGTCGATCAGAGCAAGATATCATTCACGACCTCCATAGTGTTGTTAAACAATTGATTAATTATGAGCGTAAAGCAAGACAATCACTCATTGAACAGTCAGGTATTCGGTTGGAGGATCGGATTTTTAGATCATACGGTACGTTAAAATATAGTCGGGTGATTGAATCGCAAGAAGCTGCCAAATGTTTATCAGATTTACGGCTAGCGATAGACCTTGGTTATATTCAAGATTTATCAACGACAGCTATCAATGAATTAATGATTTTAACACAGCCCGGTTTTTTACAACAATATACTCAAGAGATTCTGACACCTGAAAAGCGTGATGTTAAACGGGCAAGTATTATTCGAGAACGTTTAAGTATTGAAGATAAGTAAAGGAGGAAGATGCATCAATGATGTTTGGTAGATTTACAGAGAGAGCGCAGAAGGTTTTGGCGCTTTCACAAGAAGAAGCGATACGATTAGGACATAACAATATTGGAACTGAACACATATTACTAGGATTAATTCGAGAAGGTGAAGGGATCGCTGCTAAAGCACTTCACGCATTAGATTTAGAAAAAAATAAAATTCAAGAAGAAGTAGAGGCTTTAATAGGTGTTGGACAAAAGGGACCAAAAACAGTTCACTATACACCGAGAGCTAAGAAAGTGATTGAGTTATCAATGGATGAAGCGAGAAAACTTGGTCACACTTATGTTGGAACAGAGCATATATTACTAGGTTTAATTCGAGAAGGTGAAGGGATTGCAGCTCGAGTGTTAAATAATCTAGATGTTAGTCTCAACCGAGCGAGACAGCAGGTTTTACAACTGTTGGGCAGCAATGAGCCTGTCCGTAAAGGCCAAGCAAGACATACACAAAGTAACAACCCCGCTAGTACACCGACGCTGGACTCGTTGGCACGTGATTTAACACAGATCGCTAAAGAAGGTAATGTTGATCCAGTGATTGGTCGGGAGAAGGAAATTGAACGCGTCATTCAAGTGTTGAGTCGTCGTACGAAGAACAACCCAGTTTTAATTGGTGAACCTGGTGTTGGAAAAACTGCAGTGGCAGAAGGATTAGCCCAACAAATTATTAATAATGACGTCCCTGAAACATTACGAGATAAACGTGTGATGACGCTAGATATGGGAACGGTTGTTGCCGGTACGAAATATCGAGGAGAATTTGAAGACCGATTAAAGAAAGTAATGGAAGAAATTCGTCAAGCCGGTAATGTGATTTTATTTATTGATGAACTGCACACGTTAATTGGCGCTGGTGGGGCAGAAGGCGCAATAGATGCTTCAAATATATTAAAGCCATCATTAGCTAGAGGTGAATTACAGTGTATCGGTGCAACAACAATTGATGAATATCGAAAATATATTGAAAAAGATGCAGCACTAGAGCGACGGTTCCAACCAATCAAGGTGGACGAACCAACAACAGAAGAGTCAATTGAGATCTTAAGAGGACTTCGTGATCGTTACGAAGCACATCATCGTGTCACAATTACTGATGAGGCAATTGAGGCTGCTGTTCAGTTATCAAGCCGTTATATTACCGATCGTTTCTTACCAGATAAAGCGATTGACTTAATTGATGAAGCGGGGTCAAAAGTGCGTTTGCGTTCATATACCGCACCATCAAATTTAAAAGAATTAGAGCAAAAATTATCTGAAGTTAGAAAAGAAAAAGATGCGGCTGTTCAAAGTCAAGAATTTGAAAAGGCGGCCTCATTACGTGATCAAGAACAAAAACTACGAAAAGAATTAGAAAAAACTACAGAAAAATGGGCGGAAAAACAAGGTAAAGAAGACTCTCGCGTTGTCGTTGAAGACATTGCCTCAGTTGTATCAAATTGGACGGGAGTACCTGTCGATTCGTTAACTAAAGATGAAACAGAACGGTTATTGAATCTGGAAAACATTTTGCACAATCGACTAATTGGTCAAGCTGAAGCCGTGACTGCAGTATCTAAAGCGATCAGACGCGCACGTGCTGGACTAAAAGATCCAAAGCGTCCAATTGGTTCATTTATTTTCTTAGGCCCTACGGGTGTCGGAAAAACGGAATTAGCCCGTGCATTAGCAGAGGCGATGTTCGGTGATGAGGATGCGATGATCCGGATTGATATGTCTGAGTATATGGAAAAGCATACGACATCACGTCTAGTTGGTTCACCTCCAGGGTATGTTGGACATGAAGAAGGTGGTCAATTAACTGAGAAAGTCCGGAGCAAGCCGTACTCTGTTGTTTTACTCGATGAGATTGAAAAAGCACATCCAGAAGTGTTTAATATTTTGCTGCAAGTTTTAGAAGATGGTCGTTTAACAGACTCAAAAGGAAGACTAGTCGACTTTAGAAATACGGTTTTAATTATGACATCGAACGTTGGAGCAAGTGAGCTTCAAGCGAATAAATTTGTTGGCTTCAATATTGGTGATCAACAAGCGGATCATAAGCAGATGAAAGCAAAAGTAACAGATGCATTGAAAAAAGCATTCCGTCCGGAGTTCTTAAATCGAATCGATGAAACGATTGTCTTCCATGCGCTTGAACGGAAGCATATGAAAGACATCGTCACATTAATGATTAAGCAATTACAGAGTCGATTGGCTGAACAAGGTCTAAACTTTACATTATCAGCTAAAGGGATTGAAAAGATTGCTGAAGAAGGATTTGATCCGGAATATGGGGCACGACCGCTACGTCGTTCGATTCAAAAGAATATCGAGGATCTCCTGTCTGAAGCCCTGTTAAGAGGAGAAATTAGTAAAGACGAGCAGGTCCGGATTGGACTAAGCAGCAATGGCAAGTTTATCATATTAAATAAGTGAGAAATTGATCATTATGAATGCATGATAAGGTGTGTCAGGCAAATATCTTCTCTCTATTAGTTAGAAAAGCGAAAGGTAATCTTTACCTTTTGCTTTCTTTTACATATAATAGATGAAACGACTAAAGTAACCGCTCAGGTCAAATATTGTCTCAATCCGAGTTAATCTCGTTACAAATTTGCAATGATTACACTATTTTTACACAGATAATTAACCTGTATGTAATATTTGTAAGTTCAATATAGCGTATAATGAATGAAAGGGGAATGTGCATGGCAAAAAAAAGAACGAGCTTCGTTTGTCGTGATTGTGGCTATGAAACACCAAAATGGATGGGGAAATGCCCCAGTTGTAATCAGTGGAATACATTAGAAGAAGAACTAGTCGTGAAAACCACTTCAAAGCATCGTGGTTTAGGACAAGACAGTAAACAAAGACCTGAAAAAATAACTGCGATAGAAACAAAAGAAGAAGCTAGAATGAAAACAAAGATGCCAGAACTTAATCGAGTTCTTGGTGGTGGTGTAGTTCCGGGTTCACTCGTTCTAATTGGTGGAGACCCAGGTATCGGTAAATCAACATTATTACTCCAAATTTCAGATCAGTTAGCTAATCAAGACCATTCAGTCCTTTATATTTCTGGAGAGGAATCTGTACGTCAAACGAAATTACGTGCAGACCGACTTGGTGTTACGTCTGATCAATTGTATGTCCTGTCTGAAACGAATATGAGCTTGATTTCTGCGCAGATTGAACAGCTAGAGCCGACACTTGTTGTGATTGACTCAATTCAAACGATATTTAAAGATGAGGTGACAAGTGCTCCAGGAAGTGTCTCTCAAGTACGTGAATGTACAGGAGATTTGATGCGAATTGCCAAAACAAAGCATATCCCTATCTTTATCGTTGGTCATGTGACAAAAGAAGGTGCAATTGCTGGTCCAAGAATGCTTGAGCATATGGTAGATACTGTTCTTTACTTTGAGGGTGAACGACATCATACATACCGCATTTTGCGGGGTGTCAAAAACCGTTTTGGTAGCACGAATGAAATGGGTATTTTTGAGATGAAGGAATCCGGGCTTAAAGAAGTATTAAATCCGTCAGAAATATTTTTAGAAGAACGATCACAAGGAGTGGCAGGATCAACTGTCGTAGCTTCGATGGAAGGCACACGTCCCGTCCTTGTTGAGATCCAATCTTTAATCTCACCAACAAGTTTTGGTCAGGCTCGGCGAATGGCAACAGGGATTGATCATAATCGAGTGCCATTGCTGATGGCCGTTCTAGAAAAGCGAGTCGGTTTATTAATGCAAAATCAAGATGCATATGTGAAAGTTGCTGGTGGAATCAAATTGGATGAACCAGCGATAGACTTAGCAGTCGCGATCAGTATTGCTTCTAGTTTTAAAGGAAAAGCTTGCTCTCCCTACGATGTTTTAATTGGAGAAGTCGGCTTGACTGGGGAAATCCGTCGTGTCTCTAGAATTGAACAACGGATACAGGAGGCTAATAAGCTTGGGTTTAAGCGAGCAATTATTCCGGCACGTAATTTAGATGGACTGCAAACACCCGATTCAATTGAAATTATCGGTGTTGATTCAATTCAAGAAGCATTGAAAGTGACTTTACAAGAGTAAATCTAGTATTTTTTGAAAAAAGAAGGTTAAATTTATCTAATATTGGGGATTATAATAACTAGGAGGTGAAAAAATGTGCTAAGAAGAATTGTTCAGTTATTTATTATTATTGCTGGAGGGACAATCGGCTTTCTCTACTTACCATTTTTGTTCCAAATCATTGGCTTTACGAAAGGAACGTGGATTGATCAGCCATTTGTTGCTCCATATATCGGTTTAATTCTTGGTGCAATTATTTTATATTTATTATCTTTTTGGCTTGTCGATTATATCGTTTCATTTGTTCAATATTTAGAAAAAGCTTTACTAGGTGCGCCGTTAATTAATTTGCTATTTGGTGGTATCGGTCTAACGATTGGTTTACTGATTGCATACTTAATTTATCAACCGATTTATGAACTCCAGATCTTAGTTGTTTCTCAAACGGTACCACTCTTTACGATGGGTTTATTTGGTTATCTAGGTTTCCAAGTCGGTTTTAAACGTCGTGATGAAATTTTAAATATTATGACTTTAGCAAAAAAAGATAAGGATCAAAAATTAACAACAGATGAAGAACGGCATCATCAGCATGGACCAAAACCAAAAATTCTTGATACAAGTGTGATAATCGATGGTCGCATTGCAGATATTTGTCAAACGCATTTTATTGAAGGAACAATTATTATTCCTCAATTTGTATTACAAGAGCTCCAACACATTGCGGATTCATCTGATGCATTAAAACGAAATCGTGGTCGTCGAGGTTTAGATATATTAAATCGACTACAAAAAGATGCAACGAAGAATATTGAGATGTACGAAGGTGATTTTGAAGATACTCAAGAAGTAGATAGCAAGCTGGTCAAGTTGGCAAAGCTTGTTGATGGCATTGTTGTGACAAATGACTTTAATTTAAACAAGGTTTGTGAGTTTCAAAATGTCCAAGTTCTAAATATCAATGATTTAGCAAATGCTGTTAAGCCAGTTGTTTTACCGGGTGAATTACTCAAAGTCCAAGTGATTAAGGATGGAAAAGAGCATGATCAAGGTGTTGCTTATTTAGATGATGGGACAATGATCGTTGTTGAGGAAGGTAGAAACTTTATTGGTGAAGCGATTGACGTCATTATTACGAGTGTATTACAGACATCAGCAGGAAGAATGATTTTCGCAAAACCGAAAGCACTTGAAAAAGCGCTCTAAAAAGGGTATAAATAATAGAGGAGAGAAAGTGATAACAAGCGTTATCACTTTTTCTGATGATCAGTGAAAATCGAGATAAAGAAATTCAAATAGTAATCGTGATTGAAAGGGGAAGTTAGCTCATGACAAAAAAAGTACGAGTACGGTATGCACCGAGCCCTACAGGTGACTTGCATATTGGAAATGCTAGAACTGCACTATTTAATTATCTATTTGCTAAGCACTTCGGCGGAGAATTTATTATTCGAACGGAAGATACAGATGAGAAGAGAAATGTTGAGGGTGGAGAAGAAAGTCAACTTAATTATTTAAAGTGGCTTGGTTTGGAGTGGGATGAAGCTGCTGATATCGGTGGTGACTATGGCCCATATCGACAAACTGAACGGTTAGATATCTATCAAAAATATGTTGACCAATTACTTGAACGTGACTTAGCTTATAAATGCTATATGACAGAAGAAGAGTTAGACAAAGAACGAGAAGAGCAGCGTGCAAATGGTCAAGTGCCAAAGTATTCAGGTGCACATGCGAATTTAACAGCAGAGCAAATTGCCCAATTTGAAGCAGAAGGTCGCGAGGCGAGTATTCGTTTTAGAGTGCCGAAGGATGTAACCTATACATTTAACGATATTGTTAGAGGTGACATTACCTTTGAATCAAGTGACTTTGGTGACTGGGTCATTGTGAAGAAGAATGGGATCCCAACTTATAACTTTGCTGTTGCAATTGATGATCACTTAATGGAGATTAGCCACGTATTACGTGGTGAAGAACACATTTCCAATACACCAAAACAAATGATGGTCTTTGACGCATTTAATTGGGAGATTCCTAAATATGGTCACATGACATTGATTTTAAATAAAGCACGGAAGAAGTTAAGTAAACGCGATCAAGATGTTGTCCAGTTTATTGAACAATATCATAACTTAGGCTACTTACCAGAAGCGATGTTTAACTTCATTACTTTATTAGGCTGGTCGCCAGTCGGTGAAGAAGAGATTTTCACTAAGGAAGAAATTATTAAAATATTTGATCCAAGTAGATTGTCAACATCAGCGGCAATTTTTGATTCGAAAAAATTGCAGTGGATGAATAATCAATACATTAAAACATTAACTGCTGATCAAGTGAATGAACTAACACTGCCTCATTTAATTGAAGCGGGAAGAATCTCAGCTGATGCGGACGAAGAAACGAAGGCTTGGGCGATTAACTTAATCGCTCTATACAAAGATCAACTGAGTTACGGTGCTGAGATTGTTGAATTAACCGAGCTTTTCTTCCAAACGAAGATCAGTTATAATGAAGATGCACAAGCTGTTTTAGCTGAAGAACAAGTTGCTGAAGTATTAAATGTCTTTAAAAATAAATTAACAGAGTTAGAAAATTGGGAGCCCCAAGCAATAAAAACTGCTGTTAAGGCAACTCAAAAAGAAACACAACAAAAAGGTAAAAAATTATTCATGCCGATTCGTGTTGCAACAACAGGTCAATTACATGGTCCAGAGTTACCAAATGCCATTTATCTATTAGGCAAAGAAACGGTCCTGACACGATTAGATGACGTGTTAGTTAGCTTTTAATCACGAATCAATCTGACACGCATATAAATAATCATAAAATGTAGAAGAGGATAGAAATTGGTTCAATGCTTATTTAGAGAAAATCACCTCGGCTGAAAGTGATTTTAAGCAGACTAATTTTATGCACCTCGGAGTCTTTTACTGAACAGATCAGTAAGTAAAAGCGGCAACTCACCGTTAGCTGAGTGTAAGTTGAGATTAGGCTACACATGCTTAATCTAAACAGAGTGGAACCGCGTTTACCAAGGCGTCTCTGTGTATTGAATACACAAAGACGCCTTTTTGTCGTTTTTAATTAGTTTGGAGGTGTTAGAAATGGCCTTTTTTAAACGAATAAAAGAAGATATTCAAGTTGTTTTCGATCAAGATCCAGCTGCACGTTCATATTTAGAAGTTATTTTTACCTATTCGGGTGTACATGCGCTTTGGCTTCATCGAATTGCACATTTCTTTTATCGAAAGAAGTTCTTCTTTTTTGCTCGGATCATTTCACAATTTGCTCGATTCTTTACAGGCATAGAGATCCATCCAGGTGCTCAGATTGGTCGTCGTTTTTTCATTGACCACGGGATGGGGGTTGTGATTGGAGAAACGTGTGAAATTGGTGATAACGTTACGATCTATCAAGGTGTCACATTAGGTGGGACTGGAAAGGAAAGGGGCAAACGCCACCCAACGATTAAAGATCATGCCCTTATTGCTACAGGAGCTAAAGTGTTAGGGTCAATCACGATTGGTGCGTATTCTAAAGTTGGAGCAGGCTCTGTCGTGCTTAAAGATGTTCCAGACTATTCGACAGTAGTAGGGATTCCTGGTCATGTTGTTGTCCAAAATGGCAAGCGTGTTGATCAAAAACTTGACCATAACAAACTACCAGATCCGATTGATGATTATATTGTTGAATTACAAGCAGAAGTTAAGAAGATTAAGCAAGAGTTAGATGTAATTAAGGGAGAGAAGCAAGATGACGATTAAGATGTATAATACATTGACACGAAAAAAAGAGATCTTTCAACCGATCGATCCAAAGCAGGTAAAAATGTATGTCTGTGGTCCAACGGTTTATAATTATATTCATATCGGTAACGCACGACCGGCGATTGTGTTTGATACGATTCGACGTTATTTGGAGTACCGCGGCTATGACGTAAAATACTTGTTAAATTTTACAGACATTGATGACAAGATTATCAATGAAGCAAAACAATTAAATGAAGATGTTGAAACACTAACGAATCGATTTATCACTGCGTATAAAGAGGATGTTGGTGCATTAGGTGTTCGCCCGGCTACCCATCATCCGAGAGTGACGGAAACGATCGATGAAATCATCCAGTTTATCGCTGATTTAATTGAAAAAGGTTTTGCCTATCAAGTAAATGGTGATGTTTATTATAAGACACGTGAATTTAAAAACTACGGCAAGCTATCTGCCCAGCCGCTTGATGATTTACGAGCGGGTGCACGAATCCAAGTCGACGAGCATAAAAAAGATCCACTCGATTTTGCATTGTGGAAAGCTGCTAAACAGGGAGAAATTGCCTGGTCATCACCATGGGGAGAAGGTCGTCCGGGTTGGCATATTGAATGTTCAGTGATGGCAAAAAAACACTTAGGTGCAACGATTGATATTCATGCTGGTGGTCAAGATTTGACCTTCCCACATCATGAAAATGAAATTGCACAATCAGAAGCACGTAACGGCAAAAAATTCGCTAACTACTGGCTTCATAATGGCTATATTACGATTGATGACGAAAAGATGTCGAAATCACTAGGGAATTTTGTTTTAGCTCGTGATCTGATTAAACAATATCGCCCAGAATTGATTCGCTTCTTTATGCTCAGTGTCCATTACCGTCAACCAATTAATTTTAACGACGCATTAATTAATCAATCAAAGCAAGGTTTTGACCGAATTGTAAATAGTTATCAAAACGTTCATTACCGAATGGGCAGTGCAAGTGAAGGTGACGAGCAATATCAAGCAAAACTATTACAAATTAAAGATGAGTTTATTAATGAAATGAATGATGACTTCAATACGGCAAATGCGATTAGTGTGCTCTATGAACTAGTAAAAGAGGCAAACTTAGCAATCGAAAACCCAGAAGTAACGAAAGCAAGCTTAGCCAGTTTTCTTACTCTGTTTGATCAGTTTTTCTCTATATTAGGGCTCAATCTAACGTTACAAGATGAGCTAATTGATGAAGAGATTGATCAATTATTAGTCGAGCGCGATGAGGCACGTGCAGCTAAAAACTTTGCCAGAGCAGATGAAATTCGTGAGTTGCTAAAAGAACAGTCGATTATTTTGGAAGATACCGCTCAAGGAACTCGTTGGAAAAGAGGATAAGCATGAAGGTCAATGAAGTGAAACAAATGAAAAGCTTAGCGCTCGCTTATATGGGTGACGCAATCTATGAGGTTTACGTGCGTGATTATTTAATTCGTAATCACCATGCGAAAGTAAATGACTTGCACCAAAATGCGATTAAATATGTAGCGGCAAAAGCTCAAGCTAAAGTTTTGCGCTACTGGCTTGAAACAAAAGCGTTGGATGAAGAAGAAGAAGGTGTCGTTAGGCGTGGTCGGAATGCGAAGGCAGGATCAGTTCCTAAAAACACAGATATTATGACCTACCGTTATAGTACAGCTTTTGAAGCGCTACTAGGCTTTCATTATTATACAGATAATCAAACAAGATTAAATGAATTAATCGAACAAGCAATCACTTTTGTTGAGAGAGGAAGATAAACAGATGAATGAAGAATGGCTAATCGGCAAAAATCCAATTACAGAAGCATTTAGGTCTGGCCGGGCGATTAATAAATTATTCATTGGAGACTACGTAAATCCAAATTCAATTGACGAGATTCAAAAGCTCGCTAGAAAGCAAGGCGTCCAGATTAAGCGAGTCCCAAAACAAAAGCTCGATCAATTAGCAAGTGGTAAACATCAAGGTTTAGTAGCCGCTGTAGCAGCATATGATTATGCGACAATCGATGATTTATTTGCTAGAGCAGAGGAAAAGGGAGAGCTACCTTTCTTTATGCTATTGGATGGCATTGAAGACCCACATAATTTAGGTTCTATTTTACGAACGGCTGATGCAACAGGTGTACATGGTGTAATTATTCCAAAAAATCGAGCAGTTGGTTTAACGAGTGTTGTCGCAAAGACATCGGCTGGTGCAATCGAATATGTTCCAGTTGCTCGAGTCACAAACATGGCACAAACAATCGAAGAATTAAAATCTCGACATGTCTGGGTGATCGGGACAGATATGGATGCAGATAAAGACTATCGCGAACTAGAAGGCGATCTTGCCTTAGCCTTAGTCATTGGTAATGAAGGAAAAGGAATCAGCCGTCTTGTTCGGGATAAATGTGACTGGACTGTGAACTTAGCGATGAAAGGTCAAGTCTCATCACTAAATGCATCTGTCGCATCTGGTGTCTTGATGTATGAAGTTTTCCGAAAGCGTAGCCCTTTGGGGGATTAAGCAGATGGATGTCTTATTAGTCGATGGCTATAATATTATCGGTGATTGGGACGAGCTCAAAGAATTACGCGATGTTGACCTTGATCAAGCGCGTCAATTGTTAATCGAAAAAATGGCTGATTATCAGGCGTATCAAGGAATTCGAGTAATAATTGTTTTTGATGCGTATGAAGTTAAAGGTCTAGAGACAAAGGATTCAAAATATAATATTGAGATTATTTATACGAAAGAAAAAGAAACGGCAGATCAGTGTATTGAGCGACTAGTCAAACAAATTATCAATGTTCAAACAAAAGTATATGTTGCTACGAGCGACTTTACTGAACAGCGGACAATCTTTCAACAAGGTGCCTACCGTAAGTCAGCGCGTGAATTAGCAATAGAAGTGAATCAAATAAAAAAAGAAATTTCTAATGACCTTAGAAGCTTTGAAACGCAAAAAAAAGGGCGATCTCTCCCGATAAATCAGGATATTCTGGACCAATTTGAGAAAATGAGACGTGGGAGGCATTAAAACCACTAGTTGACGGAAGTTAAGCGCTTACTGTATAATATTTCTATTAGATAGTTCAGGGGGAGTTTGGGTTGGAGAAACAGCTTCACGGTGTGAACAATCAATTCATATCTTTTGATCAGCTTGATGATAGTGAAATTATCACGCTTATTCGCCAAGGAAATAGCCAAGCTGTTGATTTCTTAATTCAAAAATATCGACCTTTCGTCAGGATAAAAGCAAGTGCATATTTTTTGATTGGGGCAGACCATGAGGATATCGTTCAAGAAGGAATGATCGGACTCTATAAAGCTGTTCGTGATTATAAAGATAAACATCAAACCTCGTTTCGTGCCTTTGCAGATCTTTGTATTAAGAGGCAGATTATCACGGCGATTAAAGCTGCTACAAGGCAAAAGCACATTCCACTTAACTCCTATGTTTCATTAGATAAGCCAATCTACGATGAAGAATCTGAGCGAACGTTATTAGATGTTTTAACAAATGTCGAGAAAATAGATGATCCTGAAGAGCTAATCATTAATCAAGAAAACCGTTGTTTAGTTGAAGGGAAGATTATTAAACTACTCAGTCGCTTTGAGTGTGATGTGCTTTATTTGTACTTAGATGGTCGAACATACCAAGAGATATCAGTTGAGTTAAATCGACATACTAAAGCAATTGACAATGCCCTTACACGTGTTAAGAAAAAACTCGAACGCTATTTAGATGTAGCGGGAGCGGAGTTATAATTGAATTGAAAGCGAACGTTGACACGGTTTAACAAGCGTGCTACATTAGAAGATGTGCTAGATTAATAATAAGGTGATTATATGAAAAAGAAGCTAGCTCTTGCATGTGAAGTATGTGGGAGTCGAAATTACCATTCTGACAAAAGTTCGGCAAGCCCTGAACGATTAGAACTGAAGAAATTTTGTAAGAGATGTAATCAACATACATTACATCGTGAGACTAAATAAGTTGAATGCATTAATAAATCATTATTTTATAGATAAAAATTTTATGTTTGGAGGAACTCCTTGTGAAAGCTGTATCATTTTTAAAAAATGTTTCGCGAGAAATGAAAAAAGTCTCTTGGCCAGGTAAGCAAGAATTATACCGCTATACTGTGACCGTCGTTGTAACAGTTGTTTTAATCGCTCTATTTTTCACGGTTGTCGATTTTGGTATCAGTCAAATTTTGAATCTCTTTTTTGATTAACAGAGTGGATTTTGTGTTATAATGAAAGAAGTATAAATCGAGTGACTTACAACCCGTGTTAACGGGTTTTTTTAAATTGAAAACTAATCACAAATTATGATTATCGTTAAGCTCATCTGTATGGATGAGAGTCATTTTGATTAACGGACAAGGAGGTTTGAAGATGGAGAAACAATGGTATGTCGTTCATACGTATTCAGGTTATGAAAACAAAGTAAAAACGAACTTAGAAAAAAGACTTGCATCGATGGGTATGGAAGATAAAATTTTCCGTATTTTAGTCCCTGAGGAAGAAGAAACAGAGATGAAGCAAGGTAAGCGTAAAGTCTCAATGAAAAAGGTTTTCCCTGGCTATGTTTTAGCTGAGATGATTATGACGGACGATTCTTGGTATGTCGTTCGAAATACTCCGGGAGTAACGGGCTTTGTTGGTTCAGCTGGATCAGGTTCAAAGCCAACCCCACTATTGCCTGAAGAAGCAGAAATGATTCTTAAGCGCATGGGTATGAAGGAAACGGAAATTGAGGTTGACTTTGAAGTTGGTGAGTCAGTTACAGTTGCAGATGGTCCGTTTAGTAATTTTACTGGTGTCATTGAGCAGATCGATACTGACCGTCAAAAGGTCAAAGTACTTGTTAACATGTTCGGTCGTGAAACACCAGTCGAACTTGATTTTACACAAGTTGAAAAGCTTTAATCTAGTTCAGGATAGAAGGAAGTTTCCTGATTTGATGGAAGATGAACAATTTTATTTATAATAAGTGAGTTCAGCTCTTGCAATATTAAGTTGAACATGCTAAAATCTTAATGTTCTTTATGCCTCGAGTTTCAAGACAATAATAGAGATGAACATGAGTGGGAGGGTTAACACCCTGTGACCACATCACGGACTTAAGGAGGTGTGTCTCGTGGCTAAAAAAGTAATTAAAGTTGTAAAACTACAAATTCCAGCAGGTAAAGCAAACCCAGCTCCACCAGTAGGACCGGCACTAGGTCAGGCAGGTATTAACATCATGGGTTTCTGTAAAGAATTTAACGCTCAAACACAGGAGCAAGCTGGACTAATTATTCCGGTAGAAATTTCGGTTTTTGAAGACCGTTCATTTACGTTTATTACCAAAACTCCACCGGCAGCTGTATTGCTTAAAAAAGCGGCGGGTATCGATAAGGCATCAGGTGAACCAAATCGTAACAAGGTAGCTACAGTTAAGCGTGCTAAAGTACAAGAAATCGCAGAATTGAAGATGCCAGATTTAAACGCAGCTGATGTAGAAGCGGCTATGCAGATGGTCGAAGGTACTGCACGCAGTATGGGAATTACGATCGAAGATTAATTTTGTTTTATGTTGGAGATGAGGGTTGCGTAGGTGGTTGAGTTGCCATTGCGCAACCTTTTTGCAGGTAAAGAACTGAGGCATAGTTAAACTCACCCGCTTAGCGATAAGTGGGCTCGCTTTATTAAGTGGGAGGTATAACCGTTAATACCACATCTTAGGAGGAAAAATAATGGCTAAAAAATCAAAAAAGCAACAAGAAGCTTTGAAGTCAGTTGACCGTACAAAAGCGTACGACGTTAAAGAAGCTCTTGAATTAGTAAAAGAAAATGCAACAGCAAAATTTGATGAAACAGTTGAGGTTGCTTTCCGTTTAGGAATAGATCCTAAAAAAGCAGATCAACAACTTCGTGGCGCAATGGTATTGCCACACGGTACAGGAAAAACTCAAACAGTTCTAGTCTTTGCTAAAGGTGATAAAGCTAAGGAAGCTGAAGCTGCAGGCGCGGACTTTGTTGGAGATGAAGATCTGATTAACAAAATCAATCAAGGTTGGTTAGGTTTTGATGTGATTGTTGCTACACCTGATATGATGGCTGAAGTAGGTAAGTTAGGCCGCGTTTTAGGACCTAAAGGCTTAATGCCAAACCCTAAAACAGGAACAGTAACATTTGAAGTTGAAAAAGCTGTTCAAGAAATTAAAGCTGGTAAAGTAGAATACCGTGTTGATAAACAATCAAACGTGCATGTGCCGATTGGTAAAGCATCATTTGAACTTGATCAACTAGAAGATAACCTTAAGGCAATTGCTGATGTTATTGTTAAAGCAAAGCCGCAATCTTCTAAAGGGATTTACTTACGCAACATTGCTGTAACATCAACGATGGGTCCTGGCGTTAAAATTGACCCAGCTGAATTTACTTCAAAATAAACCTTGACTTTATGATAACATACAGCTATAATAGCTTAGGTTAAAATAATAGTTATACCGTAGACAGTAGGGGCCGAAAGAAGCTTAATAACCTACCGAGGTGTTGGATAAAGGCGATGATTATCTCTGGATGACATTTGCCCAATCGTTCACACATTCTCCCTTGCGTCTACTATCGATGCAAGGGTTTTTAATTTTTAAATTCATTTTACGGTATGGTTGAACATTAAATGGGAGGTGGAATCATGTCAAAGGTTATGGATAAAAAGAAACAAGTTGTTTCTGAAATTGCGACTAAATTCCGCGAGAGTCAATCAACAGTTTTAGTTGATTATCGTGGTTTAGATGTGGCGGAAGTTACTGAATTACGTAAGCAACTTCGTGAAGCTGGTGTTGAGTATAAGGTTTACAAAAACTCAATGTCACGCCGTGCAGCAGCAGAAGTTGAACTTTCAGAGTTAGATGAAATTTTAGTTGGACCAACTGCAATCGCATTTAGTCAAGACGATGTTGTTGCTCCTGCAAAAATTATTAATAACTTTGCTAAAGATCATAAAGATCTAGAAATTAAAGGTGGCGTTATTGAAGGAAACATTGTAACACTTGATCAAATCAAGGAACTTGCAGACCTTCCAAACTACGAAGGTTTACTATCTATGTTACTCAGTGTTCTTCAAGCACCAGTTCGAAACTTTGCTTATGCAGCTAAAGCAATCGCAGAGCAAAAAGAAGAGCAAGAAGCTTAATCTGATTTGAAATATCTAAAAAACTTACACAATTATTAGGAGGAAAAAAGAATGTCTAAAGATCAAATTATTGAAGCGATTAAAGAAATGTCAGTTCTTGAATTAAATGATTTAGTTAAAGCAATTGAAGAAGAGTTTGGCGTAACAGCAGCAGCTCCTGTTGCAGTAGCAGGTGGAGCAGCAGGTGGAGCGGCAGAAGAAGAGAAAACTGAATTTGACGTTGTTCTTGCGGATGTAGGTTCAGCGAAGATTAAAGTTGTTAAAGCAGTACGTGAAATCACTGGTCTTGGCTTGAAAGATGCAAAAGACCTTGTTGATAAAGCACCAGGTGCAATTAAAGAAGGCGTAGCTAAAGAAGAAGCTGAAGAAATGAAAGCTAAACTTGAAGAAGCAGGCGCTTCAGTAGAATTAAAGTAAGCTTTAATTAAATAACAAAGGCTCGTCTAATATAGGCGAGCCTTTGTTTACTACTTTTAAGTGAATGAGTTGTGATCAAGATAGGATAACAATTGTCAGCCAGCAGAAGTGAAAACCACAAACAAAAAAGTAGGTGCTAATACTATGTCTGAGCAATACTTTACGCAACATCCCCAAACAAAAAGTAATCCAAAAACATGGACGTACAAACTTCGAGACCGAATGTTAACATTTAAAAGTGATGCTGGTGTTTTTTCTAAAAATACGGTTGATTTTGGTTCGAGAACTTTGATCGAGGCGTTCATACTTCCGGAAGTTGAGGGTGCAATTGTTGATATGGGTTGTGGATATGGCCCGATTGGATTATCAATTGCTATGGCATATCCAGATCGACAAGTCATCATGGGTGATATTAATGAGCGTGCCGTTCAATTGGCGAAGGAAAATGCGGAGGCAAATAAACTGACCAATGTTCAAGTTTTTTTGAGTGATCAGTTTGCGGGACTCCCGAAACATTCCTATGCAGTGGTTTTGACTAATCCGCCAATTCGGGTTGGAAAAAAGGTTGTCCACGCTATGTTTGAGCAAGCGCACCAATATCTTAGTGCCGATGGTGAGTTATGGGTCGTGATCCAAAAAAAGCAGGGAGCGCCTTCTGCTATTAAGAAAATGGAATCAATTTTTCAAGAAGTAGAAGTTGTTGTTAAGGAAAAGGGCTATTTTATTATCCGAGCAACAAAATAATCAGGGAGTATTTGACTCTAATATAAGCTTGTGGTAGTATAAGAAGATGGCAGTAGCATGTTTTGTTGTCAAGTGTTATTTTAAATAAAATGTATATTTTTGTGATTGAATGGACAAGATGGTTAGAACGGGGTAGAGGGCTTGGTTGATTTTTAAAGAGTTAGGTCAAGTGGGATCCTCTATTTATTGACGGCTACTAATCACTTATGTGTCCGCACAAAATAAAGGGAACTTGTTGAAAAATCTTTCTGTTACACATCGGTTAAATATACTTAAGAAATTAATAGGGAAAGGTTGCAACAAGTATTTCATTATCTTTAAATATGCTCAAGTGAAGTCAGTGTGTTCCGCGAGAGCACTATTGTTGTTTCATTCGTCTGTTTACTTATTCGCAGACTAAACAAGCCAAAGACTGACGAAGTTATTGTAAGTTTTTTGTTCGTTTAATACCGAACAAGTAATATGTTTAAATTATACCTTTTCCAATTCAGATGTCAATAGTCGAATCTAAACATTGACGGGATAAGGTGTAGCATAGTTAATAGCTTTCTTGGTTAAGTTTTATTCATTACTACTTAAACTGACGTAAATGATATTCGCGTCTTAAGTAGCAGGAAAGCATGATCTTCTACTGGTGAAACTAGTGGGAGGAAGAGTTTTTCTAATCTTGATTTGAGGGGTGAAGCAGTTGACAGGTCAACTAGTTCAGTATGGACGACACCGCAAGCGCAGAAGCTACGCACGTATTAATGAGGTATTAGAATTACCAAATTTGATTGAGATTCAAACAGCTTCCTATAATTGGTTCTTGGAAGAAGGAATGCGAGAAATGTTTAAAGATATTTCTCCGATCGAGGATTTCCAAGGTAATCTTTCACTTGAATTTGTCGATTATAAGCTTGAAGAGCCAAAGTATGAAGTTGATGAATCGAAAGAACGCGATGTAACTTACAATGCACCGCTACGTGTTAAGGTTCGTTTATTGAATAATGAAACTGGTGAAGTAAAAGAACAAGAAGTGTTTATGGGCGATTTCCCGCTGATGACTGATACGGGAACATTTATAATAAATGGTGCAGAGCGAGTGATTGTTTCGCAATTAGTCCGATCACCAAGCGTTTACTTCAATGAAAAGTTAGATAAGAATGGAAAAATGGGGTATACAGCAACAGTTATCCCCAACCGAGGCGCGTGGCTAGAATTTGAGACAGACGCCAAAGATGTTGTTCACGTTCGGATTGATCGAACTAGAAAACTACCAATTACGGTCTTGCTACGAGCACTGGGCTTTAGTTCAGACCAAGAGATTATTGATTTAATTGGTGACAATGAATATTTACGTAACACATTAGAGAAAGATAATACAGAATCAAGTGAAAAAGCATTGCTAGAAATATATGAGCGTTTGAGACCGGGTGAACCACCAACGATTGAAAATGCAAAAAGTCTAATGGTCTCTCGCTTTTTTGATCCGAAACGCTACGATTTAGCACATGTAGGTCGCTATAAAATTAATAAAAAACTTCATATGAAGAATCGTCTCTTTAATCAAGTTCTTGCTGAAACTTTAGTTGATCACGAAACAGGTGAAGTGTTAGCTGAAAAAGGAACAAAATTAGATCGGCGAACACTGAATAAGTTAATGCCTTATATTGACCGAGCAGAAGATCGTCTTGGTGAGCAGGTAATTGAGCCAAGTGAAGGCGTTCTTGATGATCCAATTGGAATCCACTCAATAAAAATTATTGATCCAACTGATCCAGAAGGCGAACGAACCTTAAATGTGATTGACAATGGTGTGATTGATGAAGCGGTTAAGAATATTACCCCCGCTGATATTATTGCCTCAGTAAACTATTTCTTTAATATTTTACATCGGGTTGGTCATACAGATGATATTGATCATTTAGGTAATCGTCGCTTACGTTCAGTGGGTGAATTACTGCAAAATCAATTCAGAATTGGTTTGTCACGAATGGAAAGGGTTGTTCGTGAACGGATGTCGATTCAGGATACATCGACAATTACACCACAACAATTGATTAACATTCGACCTGTAATTGCGTCGATTAAAGAATTTTTTGGTAGTTCGCAATTATCTCAGTTTATGGATCAAACGAATCCATTGGCTGAATTAACACATAAACGACGCTTGTCAGCATTGGGACCGGGCGGTTTGACTAGAGAGCGTGCGGGCTTTGAAGTTCGAGATGTTCACTACTCACACTATGGTCGAATGTGTCCAATTGAAACACCAGAAGGTCCGAACATCGGACTAATTAACTCATTATCTTCTTATGCCAAGGTCAACAAATTTGGTTTTATTGAAACACCATATCGCCGAGTTGATCATGAAACGGGTAAAGTCACGCATGAGTATGATTATTTAACGGCAGACGAAGAAGACAATTATGTAGTTGCTCAAGCGAATGCTCGCTTAAATGAAGATGGTACATTTGCAGATGAAGAAGTTATTGCGCGCTTCCGTGGCGAAAACACAACGGTAAGCCGTGATCGCATTGATTATATGGATGTATCACCAAAGCAAGTCGTTTCAACGGCAACAGCTTGTATTCCGTTCTTGGAAAACGATGACTCGAACCGTGCGTTAATGGGGGCTAACATGCAACGTCAAGCCGTTCCATTAATTCGACCACATGCGCCGATTGTAGGAACAGGGATGGAATATGTCTCTGGGAAAGACTCTGGAGCAGCAATCATTAGTCGTACTGATGGTATCGTCGAGCATGTAGAGGCAAAGACGATTCAAGTGAGACGGATTGCCGAAGTTGATGGTAAAGAAGTTAAAGGTGATTTAGAACACTATAAGTTACAGAAGTTTGTTCGTTCCAACCAAGGAACTTGTTATAACCAAATTCCAATTGTTAAAGTGGGAGATCACGTTGTTAAAGGTGATATTTTAGCAGATGGTCCTTCAATGGAGCAAGGAGAACTTGCTCTAGGTCAAAACGTACTCGTTGCTTTTATGACGTGGGAAGGCTTTAACTATGAAGATGCGATTATTATGAGCGAACGATTAGTTAAAGACGATGTTTATACGTCGATTCATATTGAAGAGTATGAATCAGATGCTCGAGATACAAAACTAGGTCCTGAAGAAATTACAAGAGACATTCCAAACGTTGGAGAGGACGCCTTGCGTAATCTCGATGACCGAGGAATTATCCGTGTCGGAGCTGAGGTTGAAGACGGTGATCTACTAGTTGGAAAAGTTACGCCAAAAGGAGTAACTGAACTTTCAGCAGAGGAACGACTCTTACACGCAATCTTCGGTGAAAAAGCTCGAGAAGTTCGTGACACGTCACTACGTGTACCACACGGCGCTGGTGGAATTGTCTTAGATGTTAAGATCTTTAATCGTGAAGATGGCGATGAACTACCACCAGGTGTGAATCAGCTCGTGCGCGTTTATATTGTTCAAAAGCGTAAGATTCACGAAGGCGACAAGATGGCAGGTCGTCACGGTAACAAAGGGGTTATTTCTAAAGTACTCCCCGAAGAAGATATGCCATACCTACCGGATGGAACACCGATTGATATTATGTTAAACCCATTAGGAGTACCATCTCGGATGAACATCGGCCAGGTGTTAGAGCTTCATTTAGGAATGGCTGCTAAAAACCTAGGTATTCATGTCGCATCACCAGTATTTGATGGTGCAAGTGAAGAAGACGTTTGGGAGACGATCGAAGAAGCAGGGATGGCACGAGATGCTAAAACAATTCTTTACGATGGTCGAACAGGCGAAGCATTTGATAATCGAATTTCAGTAGGAATTATGTACATGCTTAAACTAGCTCACATGGTAGATGATAAGTTACACGCCCGCTCAACTGGACCATACTCACTTGTTACTCAACAACCGTTAGGTGGTAAGGCGCAGTTTGGTGGACAGCGATTTGGTGAGATGGAAGTATGGGCACTGGAAGCTTACGGTGCTGCTTACACATTGCAAGAGATTTTAACAGTTAAATCGGATGACGTTGTTGGACGTGTTAAGACTTATGAGGCGATTGTTAAAGGGGAAAACGTACCTGAAGCAGGAATCCCAGAATCGTTTAAAGTACTAATTAAAGAGTTACAAAGTTTAGGAATGGACGTCAAGATGCTCTCAGCAGACGAAGAGGAAATTGAGATTAGAGATCTTGATGAAGATAAACTATCAACAGAACAATTTAATTTAGAAGTGCAAGAAAAGTAGTAGCTTCATTTACTTGTTTTAAGATCATTGGGGGTGGGAAGATCGCTTACCCCGCCTCTCCTGATCTAACACATACTAAAGGGAGGTAGACCCCTTGCTAGATGTAAATAATTTCGAATTTATGAAAATAGGTTTGGCATCGCCAGACAAAATTCGGTCATGGTCACATGGGGAAGTAAAAAAACCAGAAACGATTAACTATCGAACGTTAAAACCAGAAAAAGATGGTCTATTCTGTGAAAGAATTTTCGGGCCGCAAAAAGACTGGGAATGTTATTGTGGAAAATACAAACGGATCCGTTACAAAGGTGTTGTTTGTGATCGATGCGGTGTAGAGATCACGAAATCTAAGGTGCGTCGTGAGCGTATGGGGCATATTGAATTAGCTGCACCTGTATCTCACATTTGGTACTTTAAAGGTATCCCGAGTCGGATGGGCTTATTATTAGATATGTCACCACGAGCATTAGAGGAAGTCATCTATTTCGCAGCTTATATTGTTACGGACTCTGGTGATACACCACTTGAAAAGAAACAGTTATTATCTGAAAGAGAATTCCGTGCATATCGCGAAAAATACGGAAGAAGCTTCAATGCCGAAATGGGTGCAGAAGCGATTAAGAAGATTTTACATGATATTGATCTTGAAAAAGAATCGCAGTTATTGCGTGAAGAACTAAAGAAAGTTCAAGGTCAACGTCGTACACGAGCGATTAGACGCTTAGAAGTAATTGAAGCGTTTAGAAACTCTGGAAATGATCCGTCGTGGATTATTTTAGATGTATTACCGATTATCCCGCCAGAATTACGTCCAATGGTTCAATTAGATGGAGGACGATTTGCGACCTCTGACTTAAACGACTTATATCGACGGGTAATCAACCGTAATAATCGCCTCAAGCGTTTATTAGACTTAGGTGCACCAAGCATTATTGTACAAAACGAGAAGCGGATGCTTCAAGAAGCGGTAGATGCACTGATTGATAATGGTCGCCGGGGTCGTCCAGTAACTGGGCCAGGTAACCGTCCGTTGAAATCACTTTCGCACATGTTAAAAGGTAAGCAAGGACGCTTCCGCCAAAACTTATTAGGTAAACGAGTCGACTATTCAGGTCGTTCTGTAATTGTTGTTGGTCCTAACTTGAAGATGTACCAATGTGGTTTACCGAAAGAGATGGCTGTAGAATTATTCAAACCATTTATTATGAAAGAATTAGTTGAACGTGGTTTAGCGCATAATATTAAATCAGCTAAACGTAAAATCGAAAGATTACATGCTGAGGTTTGGGAAGTGCTAGAAGATGTAATTAAGGAGCACCCGGTCTTATTGAACCGTGCGCCAACATTACACCGTTTAGGAATTCAAGCATTTGAGCCAACATTAGTTGAAGGTCGCGCGATCCGTCTACACCCCCTTGTGTGTACAGCATATAACGCTGACTTTGACGGTGACCAAATGGCTGTTCACGTCCCACTTTCAGCTGAAGCACAAGCTGAAGCAAGAATTTTAATGTTAGCTGCCCAAAACATTTTAAACCCGAAAGATGGAAAGCCTGTTGTTACGCCATCACAAGATATGGTTTTAGGTAACTATTACTTAACGATGGAACGAAGAGGTGCAATCGGAGAAGGGAAAGTCTTCAAAGATTTCAATGAAGCGATCATTGCTTATCAGAATGGATATGTCCACTTACACACACGGATAGCCGTTCAAGCATCATCGTTAGCTAAAGCTCAATTTACTGAAGAGCAAAATAGACAACTCTTATTAACAACGGTTGGTAAATTAATTTTCAATGATATTTTGCCTCCATCATTCCCATATATGAATGAACCGACGCAAACAAACTTGGAAATTGAAACACCAGCTAAGTACTTTGTTCCTGAGGGTTCAGACATAAAAGCAGAACTGGATCAACGCGATCTTATTACGCCTTTCAAGAAAGGCATTTTAGGAGACATTATCGCAGAGGTCTTTAAGAAGTTTAAGATTAGTGAAACATCTAAGATGCTTGATAAGATGAAAGACTTAGGTTTTAAATACTCAACTAAAGCTGGGATCACTGTCGGGGTAGATGACATTGTTGTTTTACCTGATAAAGAAGTCATTTTAGACGAAGCCCAAGATAAAGTTGATAAAATTATGAAACAATTCCGTCGCGGTTTGATTACAGAAGAAGAACGCTATGAGCGCGTGATTTCAATCTGGTCAAAAGCTAAGGACGATATTCAAGAAAAATTAATGAAGACACTCAGCCATCAGAACCCAATCTATATGATGAGTGATTCTGGAGCGCGTGGTAATGCTTCTAACTTTACTCAGCTTGCGGGTATGCGTGGTTTAATGGCTAACCCGGCTGGACGAATTATTGAATTACCGATTAAGTCAAGCTTCCGTGAAGGTTTAACAGTTCTTGAATACTTTATCTCGACTCACGGTGCACGTAAAGGTCTTGCAGATACGGCACTTAAGACAGCTGACTCAGGTTACCTCACGCGTCGTCTCGTTGATGTTGCACAAGATGTGATTATTCGAGAAGATGACTGTCAGACAGATCGTGGTCTAACAGTTAGCGCAATTACAGAAGGTTCAGAGATGATTGAGCCACTATATGACCGCTTAGTTGGACGTACGGCTTTCCAGACAGTCCGTCATCCAGAAACAAATGCGATTATTGTTGAAAAGAATCATTTCATTAATGAAGATATCGCTAAAGAGATTGTTGATTCTGACATTGAAGAAGTAACAATTCGAACAGTCTTTACATGTAATACAAAACACGGTGCATGTAAAAAGTGTTACGGCCGTAACTTGGCAACTGGTCAAGAGGTTGAAGTTGGAGAAGCAGTTGGTATTATCGCTGCTCAATCGATTGGTGAGCCCGGAACACAGTTGACGATGAGAACATTCCACACAGGTGGAGTCGCAGGTAGCGATATTACTCAAGGTTTACCGCGTATCCAAGAGATTTTTGAAGCGCGTAATCCAAAGGGTCAGGCTGTTATTAGTGAAGTAAAAGGGATCGTTAAAGATATTAGTGAAGTAAAAGAACGCCAAGAAGTGATTGTTGAAGGTGAGATTGAAACACGCACTTATCAAGTTCCTTATGGATCTAGAGTAAGTGTTGGAATTGGTGATCAAGTGATTGCTGGTCAACCATTGACTGAAGGTTCAATTGATCCAAAAGAATTATTAAAATTCCAAGGTACAGACGGTGTTCAAACTTACCTCCTCAAAGAGGTTCAAAAAGTATACCGAATGCAAGGTGTTGAAATTGGTGATAAGCACGTTGAAGTAATGGTTAGACAGATGCTTAGAAAAGTAACAATTGACGATCCGGGTGATACAGAACTACTGCCTGGCTCAATGTTAGAAATCCATCAATTTAGAGAAGTAAATGAAAAAGCTTTTTCAGCAGACAAAGAACCAGCTGTTGGGCGTCCAGTTTTATTAGGAATTACGAAGGCATCATTAGAAACAGATTCCTTCTTGTCAGCTGCTTCTTTCCAAGAAACAACAAGAGTTCTAACAGATGCTGCAATTAAGGGTAAACGAGATGAACTCTTAGGTCTGAAGGAAAATGTTATCTTAGGGAAACTAGTCCCAGCAGGTACTGGAATGGCTCGTTATCGAAAAGTTGGTATGAAAACTGAGCAACCCGTTGAGAATGTCATTGAAGATGAAGTAATCAATGAAAATGCAGATGAAAACACAGAAAGTGAACCAACTGCATAAATAAGTTTTTGTAGCACTTAATAGACACTGAAGAATATAGTATCGCTCGAACAAAAAAGTGTGAAACTTAATTAAATTTAAGTTGACATTGAATATTTAGGGTGGTACTATATTCAAGGTGCTTCTGTTACTCTAGTACTTTGGAGGATATGAAAATGTCTTATGATAAAGTAACGCAAGCTAAAGATCGTTTATTAATTGGTTTAAAACAAACAGAAAAAGCGATGAAAGCTGGCCAAGTAAGCCAAATTGTAATTGCTTCGGATATTGATTCTGCAATGAGATTAAAATTAGTTAATCTCGCAAACGAGTTAATGATTCCGTATGAAATGGTCGATTCAAACAAACGACTAGGTAAGGCTTGTGGGATAGAAGTGGGAACAGCAGTAGTAGCGATAAGGCAATGAAGTTTTGGTGAATCCAATCAATGATTCATGAAAACTTTGTTTTTGGTTTAAAAATGAACCGCCTGGATGTGTGGTATTAGAAACGAGAAGGAAGGAGGAGAGTAAATGCCAACAATTAATCAACTTGTTCGAAAAGGACGTATTACGAAAACAAAAGGATCTGACTCGCCAGCTTTAGGAAAAAGCTATAACAGTTTCAAGAAAAAAATGAATGATACAGCTTCTCCACAAAAACGAGGCGTTTGTACGCGTGTTGGAACTTTAACACCTAAGAAACCGAACTCGGCGTTACGTAAGTATGCGCGTGTTCGTTTAACGAATGGAATTGAGGTTACGGCATATATCCCGGGGATTGGACACAACCTTCAAGAACACAGTGTTGTATTGATCCGTGGTGGTCGTGTGAAAGACTTACCAGGTGTGCGTTATCACATTGTTCGTGGTGCATTAGACACAGCTGGTGTTGAAGGTCGTATGCAAGGACGTTCTAAGTATGGAGCGAAACGTCCTAAAAACTAAAAAAATTTGATTGAAATTGAGGAAAGGAGGTTAGACTATGCCACGTAAAGGTCCAGTAGCTAAACGTGATGTCTTACCAGATCCGTTATATAACTCTAAGCTTGTCACTCGCCTAATCAATCAAATTATGGTTGATGGTAAACGAGGAAAAGCTCAAAAAATTCTTTATCGTGCATTTGAGCTTGTAGAAGAGCGCGGTGGTCAACCGGCTATCGAAGTATTCGAACAAGCGATGAAGAACGTTATGCCTGTTTTAGAAGTACGCGCACGTCGTGTTGGAGGTTCAAACTACCAAGTACCAATGGAAGTACGCCCTGACCGTCGTCAAGCATTAGGTCTTCGTTATATTGTTAATTACTCACGCCTTCGCGGAGAGAAGACAATGGAAGAACGCCTTGCTAATGAAATTTTAGATGCGTCTAAAAATACAGGTGCTTCAGTTAAGAAACGTGAAGATTTACACAAAATGGCGGAAGCGAACAAAGCGTTTGCTCACTACCGCTGGTAATATTATTAGATTCCCTTTTTAAAAAGGTGAGTCTTAATAATTTTTACAGCTAATATACACTATTAAACAGACTAAATAGAAGGAAGGAGAAAAAAATATGGCTAGAGAGTTCTCCTTGGAGAAAACACGTAATATCGGTATCATGGCTCACATTGATGCTGGTAAAACGACAACAACTGAGCGTATTTTATTCTATACGGGTAAAATCCATAAAGTTGGTGAGACACACGAAGGTGCTTCACAAATGGACTGGATGGAGCAGGAGCAAGAGCGTGGGATTACAATCACATCTGCTGCCACTACAGCTCAGTGGAACGGTCACCGGATTAACATCATTGATACGCCTGGTCACGTCGACTTTACAGTTGAGGTTGAACGTTCACTGCGTGTGTTAGATGGTGCTGTTACAGTGTTAGATGCCCAATCGGGTGTTGAACCACAAACAGAAACGGTATGGCGTCAAGCGACAACATACGGTGTACCACGTATTGTATTTATTAATAAGATGGATAAAACAGGTGCTGATTTTGAGTATGCTGTTGGGACATTACATGACCGCTTAGGCGCGAATGTTCATCCTGTTCAATATCCAATTGGTGCAGAAGATCAATTCGAAGGAATTATCGATCTAATTGAGATGAAAGCATACTACTATGAAGATGATTTAGGTACAGTTACTGATGCAAAAGAAATTCCTGCTGAATTAGCAGATAAAGCTGAAGAATTACGTACAAATCTTCTTGAAGCAGTAGCTGAATTAGATGAAGACCTTATGATGAGCTATTTAGAAGGTGAAGAGATCACTAACGATGAACTTCGTCAAGCGGTTCGTCAAGCAACATTAAGTGTTGAATTCTATCCGGCTTTCTGTGGTTCTGCATTCAAAAACAGAGGTGTCCAATTATTAATTGACGGGGTTGTTGACTACTTACCAGCTCCAACGGACGTGCCACCTATTGAGGGTATTGTACCGGGCACAGAAGAGGAAGTTGTGAGAAAAACAGGTGATGATGAGCCATTCTCAGCATTAGCGTTTAAAGTAATGACTGACCCATTTGTAGGGAAACTAACATTCTTCCGAGTCTATTCAGGAACATTGAAAGCAGGATCATATGTCCAAAACTCTACAAAAGGTAAACGTGAAAGAGTTGGTCGTATCCTACAAATGCACGCGAATTCACGAGAAGAAATTAGTGAAGTACACTCGGGAGATATTGCAAGTGCAGTTGGTTTGAAAGACACGTCAACAGGGGATACTCTCTGTGATGAGAAGAACCTTGTTATTCTTGAATCAATGGACTTCCCAGAGCCAGTTATCTCGGTTGCAATTGAGCCGAAATCTAAAGCAGACCAAGATAAGATGTCAATTGCTTTAGGTAAGCTTGCTGAAGAAGATCCGACATTTAAAACTGAAACAAATGCTGAAACAGGTCAAACAATTATTTCAGGTATGGGTGAATTACACCTTGACGTTATTGTAGACCGATTAAGAAGAGAATTTAAAGTGGATGCTAATGTTGGTGCGCCACAAGTTTCATATCGTGAAACATTCCGTGGATCAGCTGAAGTCGAAGGTAAATTTGTTCGTCAATCAGGTGGTCGTGGACAGTATGGACACGTATGGATCAAGTTCGAACCTAATGAAGAAGGCGCAGGATTTGAGTTTGTCAATAATATTGTTGGTGGAGTTGTTCCTCGTGAATATATCCCTTCAGTTGAAGCTGGAATTAAAGAATCAATGGAAAACGGAGTCCTTGCAGGCTATCCACTAATCGATGTTAAAGCAACTCTATATGACGGTAGTTACCATGACGTTGACTCTAACGAGACTGCGTTTAGAGTGGCTGCTTCATATGCACTAAGAGCTGCTAAGAGTAAGTGTAACCCAGTTCTACTTGAACCAATGATGAAAGTAGAAGTTGTTATCCCTGAAGAATATATGGGTGACATTATGGGCGATATCACATCACGTCGTGGACGCGTTGATGGTATGACAGCACGTGGAAATGCACAAGTTGTAAATGCATTTGTCCCACTTGCAGAAATGTTTGGTTATGCAACAGCATTACGTTCAAATACTCAAGGACGTGGAACATACACAATGTTCTTCGATCACTATGAAGAAGTGCCTAAGAGTATTTCAGAAGAAATCATTCTAAAAAATGCTGGTCAATAATTGCTTTTTAACACAATTTAGCGTATAACTTGTATTGAAAGCTTAGTTATAAGTCAGTATAATGTAGCTAAGTAAAAATACATGTAATAAAAAAATTAACTTTTATTTATTTAAAGGAGGAACTATAGAATGGGTAAAGAAAAATTTGACCGTTCGAAAGAACACGTTAACGTTGGTACATTAGGCCACGTTGACCACGGTAAAACAACATTAACTGCTGCAATTACAACAGTAATGGCAAAAAGAAATGGTGACGGAACTGCAATGGGTTACGACCAAATTGACGGTGCACCAGAAGAAAAAGAGCGTGGAATCACAATTTCTACTTCACACGTTGAGTACGAAACTGAAACACGCCACTACGCACACGTAGACTGCCCAGGACACGCGGACTACGTTAAAAACATGATCACGGGTGCAGCGCAAATGGACGGTGCGATCTTAGTTGTATCTGCAGCTGATGGTCCAATGCCACAAACTCGTGAGCACATCCTACTTTCACGTAACGTAGGGGTACCTGCTTTCGTTGTATTCTTAAACAAAGCAGACATGGTTGATGATGAAGAATTATTAGAATTAGTAGAAATGGAAGTTCGTGATCTATTATCAGAATACGATTTCCCAGGTGATGACGTACCAGTTATTACAGGTTCTGCTCTTAAAGCACTTGAGGGTGACGCAGCTTATGAAGAGAAAATCGTTGAGTTGATGGCTGCTGTTGATGAGTATATCCCAACACCAGAACGTGATACAGACAAACCATTCATGATGCCAGTTGAGGACGTATTCTCAATTACTGGACGTGGTACTGTTGCAACAGGTCGTGTTGAGCGTGGTGAAGTTAAAGTCGGTGACGAAGTTGAAGTTATCGGTTTAGCTGAAGCTCCATCGAAAACAATTGTAACAGGTGTTGAAATGTTCCGTAAGCTTCTTGACTATGCTGAAGCTGGTGACAACATTGGTGCACTATTACGTGGTGTTTCACGTGAAGACATTAACCGTGGTCAAGTTCTAGCAAAGCCAGGAACAATTACACCACACACTAACTTCAAATCAGAAGTTTACGTATTATCAAAAGAAGAAGGTGGACGTCATACGCCGTTCTTCGATAACTATCGCCCACAGTTCTACTTCCGTACAACGGACGTAACAGGAATTGTTAGACTTCCAGAAGGTGTGGAAATGGTTATGCCAGGTGATAACGTTGAAATGACAGTAGAATTAATTTCACCAATCGCGATCGAAGAGGGAACTCGTTTCTCAATTCGTGAAGGTGGCCGTACAGTAGGTTCAGGTGTTGTTTCTACTATTGATAAGTAATCAATAACCTTTAATAGAGTAACGATTCAATTCGTTACTCTATTTTTACGTTTTAAATCTACAATTCAATCAGAAGAAAACCCTTTAAATAACCTTATAAATGGTTTTTATCGGCTTTATTAGCCCGATTATCACTTAAAGTTGCTCGATATGAAAAAAAGTCAATAAAAAGCTAAAATAATTGATAAAAAACCTTGCAATCTGTGCATGATTTCTGTATACTGTCTAATGTTGGTCACAAAGGCGATGAAGCGAAAGGTTGTTGGCACACCCGGCCCCTTTGCCATGGGGTGGGAGTCGAGAAAATTTTCGTGGAGAATGTCTATTAAATTAAATGGGCGAAAAGGAGGGAACATAATGGCAAAAGAAAAAATCAGAATTCGTTTGAAAGCATATGATCACAGAATTTTAGATCAATCAGCAGAGAAGATTGTTAATACTGCAAAGCGTTCAGGAGCAGGGGTATCGGGACCAGTTCCGTTACCAACTGAAAAGTCAATCTACACAGTACTACGTGCAGTGCATAAGTATAAAGACTCTCGTGAGCAGTTTGAAATGCGTACACACAAACGTCTAATTGATATTTTAAACCCTACACCAAAAACGGTTGATGCGCTAATGCGATTAGATCTACCATCAGGTGTGGACATTGAAATTAAACTATAATATGAAATTATCAGGAGGTGTAACGGATGACGAAAGGAATCTTAGGTCGTAAAGTCGGCATGACACAAATTTTCACTGAACAAGGTGAATTAATTCCAGTAACAGTAGTTCAAGCTGAACCGAACGTAGTTTTACAGAAACGCACGATGGAAAATGACGGCTATGAAGCGATTCAAGTTGGTTTTGCTGATCAAAAAGAAGTAAATGCAAATAAACCAGCGAAAGGACATGCTGCAAAAGCGAGCACTAATCCTAAGCGCTTCATTCGTGAATTCCGTAATGTTAAGTTAGATGACTATGAAGTTGGTCAAGAACTTAGCGTAGAGGTTTTCGAAGCGGGAGATATGATTGACGTAACAGGTACTTCAAAAGGGAAAGGGTTCCAAGGTTCCATTAAGCGTCACAATCAAGCGCGCGGACCAATGTCACACGGTTCAAGGTACCATAGAGGCTCAGGTTCAATGGGAAGTACAGCTGAACCAGCACGTGTGCGTAAAGGTAAGAAATTACCAGGGCAAATGGGTGGCGAAACAACAACAATTCAAAATCTAGAGATTATGAAAGTTGATGCAGAGCGTAACTTATTACTAGTTAAAGGTAACATCCCAGGCCCAAGAAAATCATTCGTAAAAGTTACGAGTGCAGTAAAGGCTAACTAAATATTAGTTGAAGGGAGGATATGTCATGCCTAAATTAGCACTATATAACCAAAGTGGATCGCAAGTAGGCGATATTGAATTAAATGATGCGGTGTTTGGTATTGAGCCAAACCAGCACGTTTTACACGATGCTGTTGTTATGCAACAAGCTTCAAAACGTCAAGGAACACACGCAGTAAAAAACCGTTCAGCAGTACGTGGCGGTGGCCGTAAGCCATGGCGTCAAAAGGGAACAGGTCGTGCACGTCAAGGATCGATTCGTTCACCACAATGGGTAGGCGGTGGTGTTGTATTCGGACCGACTCCACGCTCGTATGCATATAAATTACCGAAAAAGGTTCGTCGCTTAGCACTTAAATCAGCACTTTCAACTAAAGTACAAGATGAAAGCTTGACTGTATTAGATGCACTAGCAATTGACGCACCAAAAACAAAAGAAGTTGTTAAAATTCTAGCAGCACTTAATATAAATGAAAAAGCATTAATCGTTACAAACGAAAAAGATGAAGTTGTTCTTAAGAGTGCAAATAATTTACCAAATGTCACTGTTCAATATGCAAGCCAAATCAATACATTGGATATCCTTGCACATGACAAACTTATTATCACTAAAGACGCAGCTGAATCAATAGGGGAGGTGCTTGCATAATGAAAGACTCTCGTGATATTATTAAGCGCCCAATCATCACTGAAAACACTGCAGAACTTATGGCAGATAAAAAGTATACTTTTGAAGTAACTAAGACTGCCAATAAGTCAGAAATTAAAACAGCAGTAGAAGAAGTTTTTGGTGTCAAAGTTGTTAAAGTAAATACTGCAAACATTAAAGGCAAGTTCAAGCGTATGGGCCGTCACAGTGGTTACCGTCCAGATCGTAAGAAAGCTATTGTGCAGTTATCAGAAGATAGTAAAGAACTCGATTTCTTTGAAAGCATTGACTAAGTTATAAAAGGAGGGAAAAGAGATGGCGATTAAGAAGTATAAAGCAACTTCTAATGGTAGACGTAATATGTCTGGTCTAACGTTCAGTGAAATTACAACTGACAAACCAGAGAAGTCGTTATTAGAACCAATTAAAAAACAAGCAGGTCGTAACAACCAAGGTAGAATCACAGTTCGTCATCAAGGTGGTGGCCATAAGCGTCAATACCGCGTGATCGATTTCAAACGTAACAAAGACGGCATACCAGGTCGCGTTGCTACTATAGAATATGATCCGAACCGTACAGCTAACATTGCTTTAATCAATTATGCTGACGGAGAAAAACGTTATATTTTAGCACCAAAAGGTCTTCAAGTAGGACAAGAAATTTTTTCAGGTGAAGATGCAGATATTAAAGTTGGTAATGCATTACCACTCAAAAATATTCCAGTCGGTACGACAATTCATAATATTGAATTAAAGCCAGGTAGAGGTGGACAATTAGCTCGCTCTGCAGGTGCTGAAGCACAAATTCTAGGTCGTGAAGAAAAATATGTTCTTGTACGCTTAGCTTCAGGTGAAGTTCGTTTAATTCTATCAACTTGCCGTGCAACAATTGGTCAAGTTGGAAATATTGAAAATGAATTGATTCGCTCAGGTAAAGCTGGACGTTCACGCTGGAAGGGTATTCGCCCAACTGTTCGTGGTTCGGTTATGAACCCAGTAGATCACCCACACGGTGGTGGGGAAGGACGCGCGCCAATCGGCCGTAAATCACCTGTATCACCATGGGGTAAACCGACACTTGGCTTGAAAACACGCAAGCGCAATAAAGCATCAAATAAATATATTGTACGTTCACGTAAAAAATAATCCGATTGTAAGGCGGGTAATTGAACCCGTCCGACAATCACGGGAGGAGGTTAATGTATGGGTCGTAGTTTAAAAAAGGGACCTTTCGTAGACGAACACTTAATGAAAAAAGTTGAGCTGTTAAACGAAGAAAACAAGAAACAAGTCGTTAAAACATGGTCACGTCGTTCTACAATTTTCCCTAATTTTGTTGGCCATACGATAGCCGTCTATGATGGCCGCAAACATGTGCCAGTTTATATTACAGAAGATATGGTAGGACACAAGTTAGGAGAATTTTCACCGACGCGTCTATTCAAAGGACACTCAGGCGATGATAAGAATACTAAACGTTAATATGAGAGGAGGCGCTCTTGATGCAAGCAAAAGCTGTTGCAAAAACTATTAGAATTGCTCCTCGCAAAGTTCGACTGGTCGTTGATTTAATTCGAGGTAAAAACGTTGGAGAAGCAATTGCTATTTTAAAACATACACAACGTGGCGCTAGCGCTGTTGTTGAAAAAGTATTAAACTCTGCGATCGCAAACGCAGAACACAATTATGACATGGATATTGAGAATCTTTACGTGTCTGAAGCTTACGTAAATGAAGGTGTGACACTGAAAAGATTCCGTCCACGCGCGCAAGGTCGTGCAAGTCAAATTAATAAAAGAACGAGCCACATTACAGTGGTCGTATCAGAAAAGAAGGAGGGATAATCTGTGGGTCAAAAAGTTAATCCAATAGGTTTTCGAGTTGGCGTCATCCGTGATTGGGAATCAAGATGGTATGCTGGCAAAGATTATGCAGATCTATTACATGAAGATATTAAGATTCGTGAATATATTGAAGAACGATTAAAAGATGCTGCAGTTTCTAAAGTAGAAATTGAGCGTGCAGCAAATCGTGTTAACATTTTAATTTCAACGGGTAAACCAGGTATGGTTATCGGTAGAGGTGGTTCAGAAGTTGAAGCACTACGTAAAGCATTAAATGAACTAACAGGTAAGAAAGTTCATATTAATATCGTTGAAATTAAGCGACCTGATATCGATGCAAAGTTAGTTGCAGAGAATATTGCTCGCCAATTAGAAAGCCGTATTTCATTCCGACGCGCTCAGAAGCAAGTTATCCAACGTGCAATGAGAGCAGGAGCTAAAGGAATCCGTACGCAAGTATCTGGCCGTCTAAATGGTGCAGATATGGCTCGTTCAGAAAGCTATAGTGAAGGAACAGTACCACTACACACACTCCGTGCAGATATCGATTATGCGCACGCAGAAGCAGATACAACATTCGGTAAATTAGGTGTTAAAGTGTGGATTTATCGTGGTGAAGTCCTTCCAACTAAAAATAATAAATAAAGGAAGGGGGCACAACTTATGTTAATGCCTAAACGTGTTAAGTATCGTAAGCAACATAGAAGACATTTAGATGGTAAAGCAAAAGGTGGAACAGAAGTAGCATTTGGTGATTATGGACTAAAAGCTGTTGAACCTGCATGGATCACAAGTCGTCAAATTGAGTCTGCACGTATTGCAATGACTCGTTATATGAAACGTGGTGGAAAGGTCTGGATCAAAATTTTCCCAGATATGCCATTCACAAAGAAACCATTAGAAGTTCGAATGGGATCTGGTAAAGGTGCTCCTGAAGGCTGGGTAGCCGTAGTAAAACCAGGTAAAGTACTCTTTGAAGTTGGGGGCGTTTCAGAAGAAATCGCACGTGAAGCACTTCGTTTAGCTGCTCACAAACTCCCGATTAAAACTAAATTTGTAAAACGTGAAGAAATTGGTGGTGAAATCAATGAAGGCTAATGAAATTAGAGAACTAACCACTGCCGAAATTGAACAAAATGTACAATCATTAAAAGAAGAGCTTTTCAACTTACGTTTTCAGCTAGCAACTGGACAATTAGAAAACACTGCACGTTTACGTGAAGTACGCAAATCTATTGCTCGGTTAAAAACGGTTGTTCGTGAAAGAGAGCTTAGTGTTAATAACTAGAATTTAGAGAGGAGGTTAGCCTCAAATGACAGAACGTAATGATCGTAAAGTATACACTGGACGCGTTTTTTCAGATAAAATGGACAAAACGATTACTGTAGTCGTGGAAACATACAAGTTCCATCCATTGTACGGAAAGCGTGTTAAATATACGAAGAAGTTTAAAACTCATGACGAGAATAACCAAGCTAAAATCGGTGATATCGTTAAGATTATGGAAGTACGTCCATTATCTAAGACAAAAAGATTTAGATTGCTTGAAATCGTCGAAGAAGCAGTTATTGTCTAAAAATTTATTGTAAAAGTTCGCTCGGGTTAGATTCCGAAGGGAGGTAACATCGGTATGATTCAGCAAGAAAGTTATTTAAAAGTAGCAGATAACTCAGGTGCACGTGAAGTTCAAACAATTAAAGTTTTGGGCGGAAGTGGACGAAAAACTGCTAACATTGGTGATGTGATCGTTTGTTCAGTGAAACAAGCAACACCTGGTGGCGTTGTCAAGAAAGGTGAAGTTGTAAGAGCTGTTATTGTACGAACAAAGACAGGCGTTCGTCGTACAGATGGATCATATATCCGTTTTGATGAAAATGCAGCGGTCATTATCCGTGAAGATAAAAGTCCTAGAGGGACACGTATCTTTGGACCAGTAGCACGTGAACTACGTGATGCTAAGTTTATGAAAATCATTTCATTAGCACCAGAGGTATTATAATTTTTAAGCGAGAAAAGCTTAAAACAATCAGATTTTAATGGAAGCCTTGTAAGGAGGTGCGTCGAGCATGCATGTAAAAAAAGGTGATAAAGTTAAAGTATTAACAGGTAAAGATAAAGGTAAAGAAGGCAAAATTCTTGCTGTTTACCCGAAAAGAGATCGAGTGCTTGTTGAAGGTGTGAATATCGTTAAGAAGCATCAAAAACCTTCTCAAGATAACCCACAAGGTGGAATCCTTGATCAAGAAGCACCAATCCATGTTTCTAATGTATTACCAATTGATCCGAAGACTGGTGAACCAACTCGCGTAGGGTATGAAGAGCGTGATGGAAAGAAAGTTCGTATCGCTAAAAAGTCCGGAGAAGCATTAGATTAATCTTAGCGATGAAAGGAGGGCTACTCAGATGAACGAGTTGAAAGTAAAATATAATGAAGAAGTCGTAAAATCATTAGTAGAGAAATTTAATTATGATTCAGTAATGCAAGCACCTAAAGTTGAAAAGATCGTGATTAATATGGGTGTTGGTGATGCTGTTCAAAATGCGAAAGTATTAGATAGCGCGGTAGAAGAACTTGGCTTGATTTCAGGTCAAAAACCTTTAATTACTAAAGCAAGAAAATCAATTGCTGGTTTCCGCTTGCGTGAAGGAATGCCAATCGGCGCGAAAGTAACCCTTCGTGGGGAACGCATGTATGACTTTTTACAAAAATTAATTCATGTGTCACTTCCACGGGTACGAGATTTTCGTGGTATTTCAAATAAAGCATTTGATGGTCGTGGCAACTACACGTTAGGTATAAAAGAACAATTGATTTTCCCGGAAGTAGACTATGATCAGGTGAGTAAAGTTCGTGGACTAGATATCGTTATTGTTACAACAGCTAACACTGACGAAGAAGCTCGTGAATTATTAACTCAACTTGGCATGCCTTTCCAAAAATAAGCGAACCCGCTAATATAAGGAGGGAAAATAGTGGCTAAAAAATCGATGATTGCAAAACAGAAACGGACAAAAAAATATAAAGTGCAAGAATACACACGCTGTGAACGCTGTGGTCGTCCACACTCTGTATTACGTAAATTTAAACTTTGCCGAATTTGCTTCCGTGAACTTGCCCACAAAGGTCAAATTCCTGGTGTTAAAAAAGCAAGCTGGTAAACCCCGAAATAGGGAAGGAGGTATTTTATAAATGGTTATGACAGATCCAATTGCAGATATGCTAACACGTATTCGTAATGCAAATAAGGCTCGCCATGAGAAGCTAGAGATTCCTGCATCTAACACGAAAAGAGAGATTGCTGAAATCTTAAAGCGCGAAGGCTTTGTTCGTGATTACGAGTTCGTTGCAGATAATAAACAAGGTGTTTTACGAGTTTTCCTTAAATATGGTGTAAATGAACAACATGTAATTACTGGTCTAAAAAGAATTAGTAAGCCAGGACTACGCGTATATGTAAAAGCTGATGAAATACCACGTGTACTTAACGGTTTAGGTATTGCGATTATATCCACATCTAAAGGTATCCTTTCAGATAAAGAAGCACGCGAACAAACAGTTGGTGGCGAGGTATTGGCATACGTTTGGTAATAGTTTTATTTTAAGATAGGAGGTGCCATGTAAATGTCACGTATTGGTCTTAAGGTTATTGAAATCCCTGAAGGCGTTGAAATCAAAAATGATAACAACTTAGTGACTGTTAAAGGGCCAAAAGGCGAATTAACACAACAACTTCATGCGGATATGAAAATTAATATAGACGGTAAGGAATTGACGGTTGAAAGACCGAACAATAGTAAATTAAGTAAATCTCTACACGGTACTACACGAAGCTTGATCGCTAATATGGTCGAAGGTGTACACAAAGGATATGAGAAATCACTTGAAATCCAAGGTGTCGGTTATCGTGCGCAAAAACAAGGTAACAAGCTTGTTGTTAACGCGGGCTATTCACACCCAGTAGAAATTGAACAACCAGAAGGTATCGAATTTGACGTTCCAACAAACACAAAGATTATTGTTAAAGGAATTGACAAAGAATTGGTCGGTGCTTTAAGCTCGAAAATTCGCGCCATTCGTAAACCGGAACCATATAAAGGTAAAGGAATTCGATATGAAGGTGAATATGTACGTCGTAAAGAAGGTAAAACAGCTAAATAAGCGAGTTAACCTCAAATGATAATGTAAGTTTAGTTTGAGACAGAAAGGAGAGACCTAGATGATCAGAAAACTTGATAAGAATGTTGTGCGTAAAAAAAGACATTTACGTGTTCGTAAAAATTTATTTGGCACAGAAGAGCGTCCGCGTTTAAACGTTTTCCGTTCAAACAAACATATTTACGCGCAATTAATTGATGACATCAATGGTAAAACTTTAGCAAGTGCATCAACTGTTGACAAAGAGTACACTGAAAAAGTGACTGCAAACACTGAGGCGGCTAAACTTGTTGGAGAATTAATTGCAAAGCGTGCGATAGATAAAGGATACAAGACAGTAGTTTTTGATCGTGGAGGATACTTATACCACGGCCGTGTTAAAACTCTAGCAGATGCTGCCCGTGAGGCAGGTCTTGAATTTTAATTATAGAAGGAGGGACACATTTTGCGTTTAGATATCGATCCGAATAAATTAGATTTAGAAGAACGAGTCGTTACGATTAATCGTGTAACTAAAGTTGCTAAAGGTGGACGTACATTCCGATTTGCAGCACTAGTTGTTGTCGGAGACAAAAACGGCCACGTTGGCTTAGGTACAGGTAAGGCACAAGAAGTACCTGAAGCGATTAGAAAAGCAGTTGATAATGCGAAGAAAAACTTAATTAAAGTACCACTTGTAGGAACAACGGTTCCACATGAAGTGACTGGCCGTTTTGGTGCAGGAAGTATTTTAATTAAACCAGCTGTAGAAGGTACTGGAGTTATTGCTGGTGGATCAGTTCGTGCGGTACTTGAATTAGCTGGAATTAGTGATATTTTATCTAAATCACTAGGCTCAAACACACCAATCAACGTAGTACGTGCAACTATCCAAGGTTTGAGCGAACTTAGACCAGCTGAAGAAGTCGCTAAACTACGTGGTAAATCAGTAGATGAATTGTTAGGATAAGGAGGGAAATCAAATGGCTAATAAGTTAGAAATTACCCTCGTGCGCAGTGTTATAGGTAGAACGGAAACTCAAAAACAAACGGTTAAAGCTTTAGGATTAAATAAAATTAATCAATCCGTTGTGTGTGAAGATACACCTTCATTAAGAGGGATCATCAATAAAGTATCACATTTAATATCGGTTAAAGAATTGTAATTATCATAGCGCAAAGAGGAGGTGCTCGCATGAAACTTCATGAATTGAAACCATCACAAACACGTAAACAACGTAATCGCGTTGGGCGCGGGATGTCTTCTGGCAATGGTAAAACATCAGGCCGAGGACATAAAGGACAAAATGCACGTACAGGTGGTGGCGTTCGTTTAGGCTTTGAAGGTGGTCAAACACCTTTATTCCAACGACTACCAAAACGTGGTTTTACGAATATTAACCGTAAAGAATTTGCTATTGTTAACTTATCAGCATTGAACAAATTTGAAGAAGGTACAGAAGTAACACCTGAGCTTTTACTTGAAACAGGCTTAGTAAGCAAAGTAAAGGCTGGCATTAAAGTTCTTGGAAATGGTATGATTGAAAAGAAACTTACTGTAAAAGCTCACAAATTCTCTGCTTCAGCAAAAGAAGCAATCGAGAACGCGGGCGGTAAAACTGAGGTGATCTAATGTTCCAGACAATCTCCAATTTTTTTCGTGTGAAGGAAATTAGAAATAAGATTATCTTCACACTACTTATGCTAATTGTTTTCCGAATAGGTACATTTATACCTGTTCCATTTACAGATCGAACGGCAATAGGGTTTATGAATGAACAAAATGTATTTGGTTTTCTAAATACGTTTGGTGGCGGTGCGTTACAAAACTTCTCCATTTTAGCAATGGGAATCATGCCATATATTACTGCGTCAATTATTATGCAGTTATTACAAATGGATATCGTTCCTAAGTTTACTGAATGGAAAGACCAAGGTGAGATGGGTCGACGTAAGCTTGCACAAGTGACACGTTATGCAACCATCTTCCTAGCATTTATTCAAGCTATTGCAATGGCAATCGGTTTTAATGCGATGACAGGTGGAGGATTGATTAGCGATCCAAGTGCAGCCAAGTTTATGATTATTGCCATCGTATTAACAGCGGGTACTGCCTTTTTGATGTGGCTCGGTGAACAAATTACAGCACATGGAGTAGGAAATGGAATTTCAATTATTATCTTTGCAGGTATTGTAGCTGCAGTTCCTAACACAATGAATCAATTGTTCGAACAATACTTTGGTGCTCACGTCGGTGATGAATTATTTATTAACGTCGTTATTGTGGCATTGATTGTATTAGTTGTGTTAGGGGTTACGGTTGGAGTTATTTTCATCCAACAAGCGGACCGCAAAATTCCTATTCAATACGCTAAACGAATGGTTAACCGTTCGATGGTCGGTGGTCAATCGACACACTTGCCATTGAAAGTAAACACTGCTGGAGTTATTCCAGTTATCTTCTCTGTGTCATTTATTATGGCACCAAGGACAATTGCTAGTTTCTTTGATGGTAACTTTGCGAACACAGTTGAGTCGATTTTCGATTATACTCAACCAATTGGAATGATCATTTATGTTGTTCTAATTATTGCATTCTCATACTTCTATACATTTGTTCAGTCAAACCCTGAGCAAATGGCAGATAACTTGAAGAAACAAGGTGGCTACATCCCAGGAATTCGCCCAGGTAAGAGAACAGAGAGATATTTAACAGTTGTATTGTATCGCTTAACTTTTGTAGGTGCACTATTCTTAGCTGCTGTTGCTGTACTACCAATCTTCATTGGTCGAGTAGCTAACTTACCACAATCGATTCAAATCGGTGGCACAAGTATACTCATTGTCGTTGGAGTCGCTCTCCAAACGATGAAGCAATTAGAAAGTCAGTTAGTGAAACGTCACTATAAAGGATTTATAAAGTAAACAGTAAAGTTCATACTTTACTGAAACATTTATGAAGCGAGGGGAATGGCAGTGAACTTAATATTAATGGGTCTTCCAGGTGCTGGTAAAGGAACACAGGCAGAAAAGATAATTGAAAAATACCAAATTCCTCATATTTCTACTGGAGATATGTTTAGATCAGCAATCAAGGAAGGGACAGAACTTGGTGCAAAAGCAAAATCATTTATGGATCAAGGCGCACTTGTTCCTGATGAAGTGACAGTTGGTATTGTTCGTGAAAGATTGGCAAAAGATGATTGTAAAAATGGCTATTTACTAGACGGTTTTCCAAGAACACTGAAACAAGCAGAAGCATTGGATCAACTTTTAGCAGAATTAAATATGCCAATCGACTATGTGATTCATATCGATGTTCCAAAGGATAAACTTCTTGATCGACTAACAGGTCGTCGAGTCTGTCCGACGTGTGGAGCAACTTATCATGTCATCTACAATCCACCAAAAGTTGCTGAGAAATGTGACGTAGATGGTACGACACTCGATCAACGAGAAGACGATCAACCAGAGACGGTTGCTAATCGAATCGAAGTCAACTTAGAACAAACACAACCATTGTTAGACTTTTATCAAGGGAAAGGGAACCTTGTTACGATAAATGGTGACCAAGATATAAATGACGTATTTGAAGATGTAGATAAAGAACTTCAAACGTTATCATAAATCAATTTAGTTCAGTAAATGATTCGATGTAAATAGACGTCAGTCATTTTACTAACGATATAGCACGTTTACCATATCGAGTAGACCGGATGCGTGATTTCGCCGGTAGATCAATTGATTTTGACGGCTAAATATGGTAAAATTAAACTTTGTTAAAGCATATTTTAAAAATATGATTTAGAAACAAAAGTCTAAATGAAGGTGAACATGTTTGAATGACATGGAGTCACGTCCAAATGTAAATCAAGCAGTAGCGATATTACAAGGACGAAAAGCAGTAAAATTTGTGATGATTCATTTTGTTAATGGTCACGATCAACTGCTTGTAGACGGAGAGAAACGGAAGTATGATCGACCGAAGGATAACATCAATCATATGATTCCAACACACTTCATTTCTCCTGAGGTTCAAAATAGCCTTCTAGCAACTGGTCGCGTTACAAACGGTAAGCTACGTAACTATATCGAAGTTTGTCAATGAAAAAAGTGACTGATTTAAAGAAGGGAGATCAACTTGATGGTGAAAGAAGAAGCAATTGAGGTAGAAGGTACTGTTATTGATACATTACCGAACGCCATGTTTAAAGTGGAATTAGAGAATGGTCACACCGTACTCGCTCATGTTTCAGGTAAGATTCGGATGCACTTTATTCGTATTTTGCCGGGAGACAAAGTAACGGTTGAACTTTCTCCATATGATTTAACAAAAGGACGTATTACGTACCGTTATAAATAACAACTTACTCCGATAATAGAGGAGGTATACAAGATGAAAGTAAGACCATCTGTTAAACCAATATGCGAAAAATGTAAAGTTATTCGTCGTAAAGGAAAAGTAATGGTAATTTGCGAGAATCCAAAGCATAAACAAAAACAAGGCTAAAAAACAAGGAGGTGCATGATCACTATGGCACGTATTGCAGGAGTAGATATTCCACGTGAAAAACGAATCGTTATTTCATTAACATATATTTATGGTATCGGAACTTCAACTGCTGAAAAAGTTCTTAAAACAGCAGATGTATCACCAGATACTCGAGTTCGTGATTTAACTGAAGATGAATTAAGCCGTATTCGTACAGCCATAAATGAGTACACAACTGAGGGAGATCTTCGTCGTGAAGTCTCTTTAAACATTAAACGCTTAGTTGAAATTGGCTCATACCGAGGCTTACGTCATCGTCGTGGCTTGCCAGTTCGCGGTCAAAATACTAAGAACAACGCACGTACACGCAAAGGTAGAGGTCGCGCGGTTTCTAATAAAAAATAACATCTAAAGGAGGTTAAACGATCTAATGGCTCAGAAAAGAAATACACGTAAAAAACGTGTGAAAAAGACGATTGAATCAGGTATTGCACACATTCATTCAACATTTAATAATACAATTGTTACAATTACTGATACCCAAGGTAACGCAGTTAGCTGGAGTAGTGCAGGATCACTTGGCTTCAAAGGTTCAAGAAAATCAACACCTTTTGCAGCACAAATGGCTTCTGAAACAGCAGCTAAAGTTGCACAAGACCACGGTATGAAATCTTTAGAAGTAACAGTTAAAGGCCCTGGTGCAGGTCGTGAAGCGGCAATTCGTTCACTTCAAGCAGTAGGACTAGAAGTTACTGCCATTGTTGATGCAACACCAGTTCCTCACAATGGTTGTCGCCCACCAAAACGTCGCCGTGTATAATTTTATCCGTATAGAATTTGTCAGCATGTCTATAATGGATTATGATCGTTTAAAGTAGTACGTTTTAGGATGTCTAGCTTTAACATTCTCAACCAGATCGGAACTGACAGACAAAAATATACGAATAGAAGGTAGCGCAGCAATAAAACTGCCTAGAAAGAAATTGAGGATAGACAGATTGAAATGGTCTACCCCAATTTCGACGTTCAAAGGAGGGTTTTTATAAATGATCGAAATTGAAAAGCCGAAAATTGAAACTGTACACGTTAATGAAGATTCTACATTTGGAAAGTTCGTCATAGAACCATTAGAGCGTGGATATGGTACGACTCTTGGAAACTCCCTGCGTCGTATTCTTCTGTCCTCGCTTCCTGGTGCAGCGATAACAACTGTACAAATTGATGGAGTACTTCATGAGTTCTCAACAATTGATGGCGTTGTAGAAGATGTAACAACTATTATTCTTAATCTTAAGAAACTCGCTTTAAACATTTATTCAGAAGATGTAAAAACGCTAGAAATTGATGTGCAAGGTGAAGGTGTTGTTACAGCCGCGGATATCACTTATGATAGTGATGTTGAAATTTTAAATCCGGATCTTCACATTGCAACATTAGGATCTAACGGGGCACTTCGTATGAAGATGACCGCTGAAGTTGGTCGTGGTTATCGTCCAGCTGAAGCGAATAATCATGACGATTTACCAATCGGTGTGATTCCTGTTGACTCGATTTTTACTCCAGTCTCACGTGCAACGTTTCAAGTTGAAAACACACGTGTTGGTCAAATAACTAATTATGATAAATTAACATTAGATGTGTGGACAGATGGTAGTATTCGTCCTGAAGAAGCTGTTGCTCTAGGAGCAAAAATCCTTACTGAACACTTGAATCTATTTGTTGGTTTAACTGATGAGGCACAAAATGCTGAAATCATGATTGAAAAAGAAGAAGACCAAAAAGAAAAAGTACTAGAGATGACAATCGAAGAGTTAGATTTATCTGTACGTTCATATAACTGTTTAAAGCGTGCGGGGATTAACACCGTACAAGAGCTTACAATAAAAACAGAAGATGATATGATGAAAGTTCGTAATTTAGGTCGCAAATCACTTGAAGAAGTGAAAAATAAGCTATCAGATTTAGACTTAAGCTTGCGAACGGAAGATTAATCTTCTAAATCGAGACAGATTCCGAAAAAGGAGGGGTAGTCGATGGCTAGAAAATTAGGAAGAACAACTGATGTACGATTAGCATTATTAAGAAATCTTGCATCAGACTTAATTGTTCATGAGCGCTTAGAAACAACTGAAGCTAAAGCGAAAGAGCTACGCTCAACAGTTGAAAAAATGATTACATTAGGTAAACGCGGAGACCTTCATGCTCGTCGTCAAGCAGCTTCATTTCTTTATAAGAAAGAAGCAAACGAAACTGAAGACGTCATTCAAAAGTTATTTAATGATCTCGCTTCACGCTATGAAGACCGCCAAGGTGGTTACACTCGCGTCTTAAAGCTTGGCCCACGCAAAGGTGATGGGGCAAAAATGGCGATTATTGAGTTAGTTTAACTTCATATGATCAATGAAGGGCAGGATAAGGTCTCTTAGCGAGATAAATCCAAGCCCTTTTTTTGTATGAATAAGCGTTTGATTCTATTCAGTAGACTGTCACTGATGAGATCTCTACCACGAGTGGATAACCTTGCAATATAAACGATTGTAGAACATAATAAATAACAGAGATGCAAAGCACTACATAGCAATAAAATTGTGTAACTTTCAGAGTTTAATCAGCTAACATGGATGAAATATGCTAAAATATAAAGCAAGCTAATTTCTAACCAGTACTTTATTCTGTAATTTTCAGATGAATTTTTAAAAAATTGAGTTAATTTAGTAATTGGCTGTTATATTAAAAAAATTGATCATTAATGATGGTCTACTGAATAAATAATACTGAAGTTTATTTAATAAAAAAATTCCTAACGAGATTATTTCCTGGGAAATATTTTGTCGTAATGTGGGGGGATATTAGTGAGTCAAAATGAAATTCAATTCCGTAATGTCTATTTCAGATATTCAGAAGAGCAACCATGGGTTCTAGAAGACGTAAGCTTTACGATCAAGTCAGACGAGTGGTTAGCAATTATCGGTCATAATGGTTCTGGGAAATCGACCATCGCTAAACTGATGAACGGGTTATTATTTCCCGAACAAGGTGAGATCATTATCCACGGCATAAAGTTGACCGCTGAAACTGTTTGGGACGTGCGCAAAAAAGTAGGGATGGTTTTTCAAAATCCAGACAATCAATTTGTCGGAACTACCGTCCGGGATGATGTCGCATTTGGATTGGAGAATCGTGGTGTTGATCGTGATCAAATGGTCCAAGCAATAAATGAAAGTCTTGAAGCCGTACGGATGTCAGACTACTATTTACATGAACCCCACCGATTATCAGGAGGACAAAAGCAACGAGTAGCAATTGCAGGAGTACTAGCTGTTAGACCGGACGTGATTATCTTAGATGAGGCGACGGCAATGCTCGACCCTAAAGGACGAAAAGAAATCATTCAAACGGTTAATGACTTGATCCAGACAAATCAGTTAAGCTTAGTGACGATCACGCATGATCTAAATGAGATTATAGCAGCAGATCGCGTCATGGTTATGAATCAAGGGAAGGTTTGGTTAGAGACAACTCCTAGAGCGCTATTTGCAAAAGAGGAAGCGTTACAGGGAATTGGTCTTGATGTACCCTTTGTCGGAAAGTTAACCAATGCATTAAATAAAGAACACGTTCCATTTAGTCAACAACCATTAAATCAAAAGGAGTTATTAGATGAGCTATGGACATATCATTTAAACAAGTAAGCTATACGTATCAACCTAATGGCCCTTTTGAATATAAAGCGCTAAAGGATCTCAACTTTACGATTAAATCTGGTTCGTATGTCGCGATTATCGGCCACACAGGTTCGGGGAAGTCAACATTAATTCAACATTTAAATGGTTTGCTTCGACCGACGAAAGGCGAAGTTAAGGTTGGTGAATACTCAATTCAAGCCAATCAAAAACTAGAAAATATTAAAGAATTACGTCGACAAGTTGGTGTCGTGTTTCAATATCCAGAACATCAATTATTTGAGGAAACAATCGAGAAAGATATTGGATTTGGTCCGGAAAACTTCGGAGTCAGTCAAGATGAAATAAACAAGCGCATTCCAGAAGTTATGAAAGCTGTAGGTTTATCGATGGAATTGCTTGATCGATCCCCATTTGATCTGAGTGGTGGACAAATGAGACGCGTAGCGATTGCTGGTATATTAGCTATGGAACCAAGTGTATTAGTCTTGGATGAACCAACCGCTGGATTAGACCCTAAAGGGCAACAGGAGATTATGGATATGTTTTATGATCTCCATCAACGTAAAAATCTAACGACGATTCTTGTTACTCATAGCATGGAAGACGCATTAAAATATGCAGACCATGTGATTATTTTAGAAGACGGTCAAATGAAAATTGAAGGCAAACCAGCTGATATTTTCGTTCAAAAGACTGAATTAGAACAAGTGCAATTAGATACACCAGAAATCATTCAGTTTATTCAAGATTTTGAAGCTAAATTTGGTAAAAAGTTAAGCTATCATAATCAGTCGATTGATCAGCTAGCGAGAGAAGTTATCGAAGCGTTTAAAGAGGTGAAACACGATGTCTAGTTCACTCATTATCGGACAGTATATCCCGAATGATTCTAAAGTTCATCGCTTAGATCCAAGAACAAAAATTATGATTATTTTTTCATTTATTGTCGTTGTCTTTTTTGCAAATAATCTTCTAAGTTATGCTTGGCTTACTTTATTTGCATTTGGGAGTGCATTAATGACGAAAGTCAAATTAAGGTATATTGCCAAAGGATTAACCCCTGTATGGTTTTTGATTATTTTTACCTTTGTGCTACATTTATTTGTAACAAAGGAAGGAGAGGTACTATTTGATATCTTTGGCTTTCCTATTTATTCAGAAGCACTGATCCAAGGTTTTTTTATTTCATTACGTTTTTTCTTGTTGATCTTAGTCACATCACTTTTAACACTGACAACGACACCGATTGAAATTACTGATGCGATTGAAACATTGCTCAATCCACTTAAAAAAATAAAATTCCCGGTTCATGAGTTAGCATTAATGATGTCGATCTCACTAAGATTTATTCCAACGCTAATGCAGGAAACCGATAAAATCTCAAAAGCGCAAGCATCTCGAGGTGTTGACTTTAGAACAGGACCGATTAAGGATCGCATTCAGGCAGTCGTACCGCTATTAGTTCCATTGTTTGTCAGTGCATTTAAACGAGCAGAGGAATTAGCAATGGCGATGGAAGCACGAGGCTATCAAGGTGGCGAAGGCCGGACAAAACTAAGAGAGCTAAAAATTCTCAGACTAGATTGGTTTGCAATTTTAATCTTTATCATTACGCTGATCGGTTTATTCGTCTTAAGGCAGTAAAGGAGATGAACAATGCGTTATCAAGCAATTGTCAGTTATGATGGTTCAAATTATGCAGGTTATCAAATCCAACCAGATCGAGTGACGATTCAAGCGGTGATTGAGCGAGCTCTGGAAAAAATGCATCAAGGTAGGCCGGTGAAGATAACTGCTTCTGGGCGTACAGATGCTGGCGTTCATGCACATAGACAAGTTTTCCACTTCGATAGTGAACTAGTCATTCCAGAATCGAATTGGAAGAAAGCATTAAATTCACTTCTGCCTGATGATATCGTTATTTTGAAAGTAAAAGAAACGACACCTTCTTTCCATGCGCGCTATGATGCGATTAAAAAAACATATCAATACGTTATTTTAAATAGCGATGATCCGAGCCCATTTGAGGCAAACTATAGTACGTATATGCCAATAAAATTAGATATATCATTGATTAACCAAGCATGTGCTGATTTAATCGGTGAACATGATTTTACCGCTTTTTGTGCAGCGAATAGTTACGTTAAAGGTGATAAAATTAGAACGATTTACGAAGCGAATTGTACGAAAGATAAAGATAAATTAATTTTATCATTTACGGGCAATGGTTTTCTTTACAATATGGTACGAATTATTGTTGGAACTTTAATCGAGATAGGACAAGGCAAACGTCCAGTTACAGATATTCAGAGGATTATTAGTAGCAAAGACCGTTCTCAAGCAGGAAAAACAGCACCTGCACAAGGTTTATACTTGAATCATGTTGAGTATGAAGCTGAAAAATAAAAAAAGACTGATTTAATCAACAAAAGTCGACTAAAGTATTGACTTTATTAGTGATTTGTTATAATATGATCTATGGCATTTTATTTCTAGACCACGATTGGCCCCGGAAAGTTAATTGTGTAGAAATTTAAAATATACCAAATGAAACAACAAAATAATATGAATTGAATGACCAATTAGGAGGTTATAAGTATGCGGACAACTTACATGGCAAATGACGCAAATGTTGAACGTAAATGGCTTGTGGTTGATGCTGAAGGTCAGACACTTGGTCGACTAGCGAGTGAAGTTGCAACAATTCTTCGCGGTAAGCATAAACCAACGTTCACACCTCATGTGGATACTGGCGATTACGTAATTATTGTAAATGCAGCGAAAATCGAATTAACAGGAAATAAACTAAATGACAAAATGTATTACCGTCACTCAGGTTACTCAGGTGGTCTGAGAGCTCGTACTGCTGGTGAAATGCGTGAAAAACATTCGGATAAAATGTTAGAGCTAACAATTAAAGGTATGCTACCAAAAGGTACACTTGGCCGAAAAATGGCTAAAAAGTTACATGTATACCCTGGTGCAGAGCATAACCACCAAGCTCAAAAACCTGAAGTTTACGAACTTCGTGGATAATTAAAAGGAGGTAATTGATCGTGGCACAAGTACAATATTATGGCACCGGACGCCGTAAAAAATCAACTGCTCGTGTACGTTTAGTCCCTGGTACTGGACGTATCATTGTAAATAATCGTGATGCGGAAGAATATTTCCCATATGAAACACTACGTACTATTATTAAACAACCATTAGTAACTACAGAAACAGAAGGTAGTTATGATGTTTTAGTAAATGTACATGGTGGAGGATTCACAGGACAAGCTGGAGCAATCCGTCACGGAGTTGCTCGTGCATTATTAGAGGTTGACCCTGAATACCGTCCATCATTAAAGAGAGCTGGATTCTTAACACGTGACGCTAGAATGAAAGAACGTTACAAATACGGTCTTAAATCAGCGCGCCGTGCACCACAATTCTCTAAGCGATAAAAATCAATCAATATTTCAAAGACTCTTTTCACTTCGGTGGAAGGGTCTTTTTTTAGTTTTTTATTTAATAATTGCCGGAGAGTGTGCTATGATGTGGATAAGAATTGAAATAAGGAGTGGTTTTAAATGAAGTGGGAAGAAGTTCGTAGACTATACCCAGACCAATATGTAAAACTTAACATCCTTAATTTTCACATGAAAAACAATAAGAAAATAGTAACAGACGTTGCTTTAATTGATATTATTAAGGATTCCAAAACGGCTACTAAAGAATTGCTCCGTACGAGGGATGATGTGATTGTATATCATACAGGTACAGAAGAAATTGTGATTGAAATGAGAAATCCAATTGGCTTGAGAGGAATTAGACTATGAAGCTTGAGTTAGTGAATCAACTGCTTGAGGTTGAAATGTTGATTTCTTACAGGGGTAAAACTAAATTAGTAGACAAGCTTATAGTTGATACCGGAGCAGCACATACCTTAATATCATCAGATGTAGTTGATGATATTGGTATTTACTTTGAAAATGGTGATCCTTTGGTAAGTTCTTTTGGTATAGGTGGTGAAGAATATTCATTTCAAAAGCAAGTTGATTCGATAAAGCTGGATTCTTATGAAATAACGGAAATGAAACTAGACTTTGGTTATCTAGGTGATTGGGATATAAATGGCCTCATAGGACTTGATATTTTAATACATGGTCAGTTTATTCTAGATTTGGGAAAATTGACTTTAATTCAAAGGAATTAATAAAAATATAATAAGCTATGACATAATTTATGAGATTAGTTAGTGAAGTATTATTAGGGTATGAATACATTACATATTGAGGTGTTTTTATTTAATAAAATTCTCAAATCTTGTTCAACTAACGGGCAGGATAGTGGAGTAGAAACAAAAAAAGATCCATTTTGAATAAAAATGGATCTTTTTCATCGTGTGCCCAGCATGGGTTCAGACTATAGGGTGAAAGTCCCGAACAGTGAAGACAGTAGTAGCTGTAGCTT